>PCCU01000022.1 GCA_002732015.1 Candidatus Pelagibacterales bacterium | reverse complement strand
AAATATTAATTTTTATATCACTTATGGCTACCGTAAGCTCGCTGGCTATGTGGTTTGCAAAAAATAGCGGAAATGTAGAAATAGTTTGGCTAGGTTGGCAAATAAACACTACTTTATCTTTTTTTCTCTTAACTTTTTTTATACTTTTTTCTTCCCTTTTCATTTTCTTTTTATTTCTAAGAAAAATATTTTTATTTCCTTTTAAAATAAAAAATAAAATTAGAACCAATAAAATTAAGAAAGCTAAAATTGCCCTAGAAGAGGGTCTATTAGCTTCAGCCTACGATGAAAAAGAGAAGGTTTTAGTGAGCTACAATAAGGCAAAAAAATATTTAAGTACGACGCCTTTATATTTACTATTGAAACTACAAAACTATCTGATAAAAGGAAATCAAGCACAATGTTTTAATACCTACAAAAGAATGCTTGATTTTTCAGCATCAAGACCTTTAGCTATTAAGGGATTAATTTTGATTGCTAATAAAAATCGTGACACTGAGTTGTTTTCTAATATGTTAGGCTATGCCAAAAAATTTAAAGTTCCTTTAGAGTTTTTTCTTTTTGAAGCTATAAGGTTTTGCACCAAAAATGCAAAATGGAGTAAGCTTAAAGAATTAACTAATCAATACCCAAGAAGATTAAGCTATGAGGGTAAAAATGCAATAAGTATTTTAAACTTTAATTTAGCTAAAGAAAACTTAGAAGAAGGAAAGCCAGAAAAAGCAAAAAAGTTGCTTGAAGAGATATTTACAAAAAAAATTTATTTTCCTAACTACATTGAGCTTTATTGTAATTTAGGTATAGAGAAAAACGAAAAAAACCTCAAAAGAATATTAAAATCTTATTGGAGAAATTTTCCTCATAGTAATATACTAGAATTTGTTTTAAAAAATTTTAATAATTTAAATATACTTGAAAAAACTAAGCTTTTAATAGATATTTTAGAAGGACACAATAATTTATATTTAAAGTATTTATTGTTAGGTGAAGTTAAAGCAAAGGCTAAGGTATGGGGAGACTCAAAAAAAGATTTACTTAAATCTATTGAATTATATCCTAATAAAAAAGCATATCATTTATTAGTACACATAGAAGAACAAACATCGTGTAATAAAAATAAAATAAAAAACTGGCTGAATTTAGCAAAATACTGTAAAGATAAGCTATGGCAATGTAAACTTTGTTCTTTTGAACAAGAAGAATGGAGTATTTATTGCGAAAACTGTAATAATTTCTTTACATTTTTAAATCAAGGTATTCATAATAATAAAGAATTTGAACATGGTTTATTATTAAGTAATAATAATTTAAAAATAGCCTAATGAAATTCAATTTTGTTATTACATTATTATTACTAGTCTACAGTGCTATAACTTTTGCTGAGTCAAAAACAAAGTTTTTATTAATAAATAAATCAAATAGGAATCTTTTAGTTTTTTTAAATAATGGAGAAGTAAAAAGCTTTTCAATATCTTTAGGGTTTGAGCCTTTAGGAAAAAAAGTTAAAAAAGGAGATGGAAAAACTCCTGAAGGCCTTTACTATATAGAGAAAAAAATTCATGACAGCTCATTTTATTTAGCTTTGCAAATTTCTTATCCTAATCCTTGGGATATAAGAAGGGCGTTAAGCTTAAATACTCATCCAGGAGGACAAATTATGATACACGGTTTTCCCAACTCCGGATATGATAAAAGTTTTCATAATAAGTATAATGATTGGACAGAAGGATGTGTTGCTGTAAAAAATAATGAAATGGATTTTTTATGGAAAAAAGTAAATATAGGTACGCCTGTCTTTATCAGAAAGTAATATAATTATTATAACTTTAGTATAATATCTTTAAATATTGATAAAGGTAAAGTAGAGCCAAAAATATTTTTCATGCTTTTATCGTCATCTCTACCGATCCAAACCCCCACTACATGATTTTTTGCACAACCTAAAAACCAAGCATCTCTGTTTTTTTGACTAGTACCAGTTTTCCCAAGTATTTTTATAGGAATTTTAGAAGCTTTTTTTGCAGTTCCCTCTTCTACAACAGCTCTTAATAATTTTTTTACTTTCAGTTGAACCTTTTTCGTGATTACCTCCCTTCTTTTTGGGAAATCTCTTTTCCATAAACTTATATTATTTCTTTTTTTAATTTCCTCTATGCCGTAAGGAATAACGGGAATTCCATTTCCACATATAGCACCAAAAGAACCTACAGTTTCTAATAGTGAAAATGAGTCTACTCCTAGTGCCATTGAAGGATTATTAGAAATTTTGGATATGACTCCTAATTTTTTTGCCTGACTTATTATGTTCTCTCTTCCAATTTTCTCTGCTAATCTAACAGCTGAAACATTAGAGGATATTGCAAAAGCTCGCCTAATAGAAATAATTCCTTCATATTTATCAGAAAAATTTTTTGGAGCCCAATTATCTTTTTTAATAGGAATATCTTCTATTTTATCAGTGAGGTTATACCCCATACTTAGTGCAGTTAGATATACATAAGTTTTAAAAACTGAACCTAACTGTCTTTTAGATTGTGTAGCTCTATTAAACTTACTTTTATTCCAATTTCTACCTCCTAATAATGCTCTTACTGCACCATTATAGTCCATTACAAAAACAGCAGCCTGTACTTTTTCATCTATATTTCTCATATTATTTTTAACTGAATTTTCTATATTTTTTTGAAATTTTAAATCTAACGTAGAATTAATAATCAAATCTTTTTGATTTTTTAAAACCTCCTCAGGTGTTTCTGAATGAATCCAATCTATAAAATACCTTATTCCATCATCTGAATAAAATTTTAAGTTTTTTATTTTATTTAATTCAAGCTTAGCATTATTCTTTTGCTTTAAAGAAATTAGTTTGTTTTTTTCTAGAAGATTTAAAACTACTTTAGCTCTAGAAATACTTGCGTCCTTATTCGTTATCAAGGAAAGTTTGCTTGGTGCCTTTAAACTTCCTGCTAAAATTGCAGACTCAGCAATAGACAAGTCTTCTGGTAGTTTTGAAAAGTATCTTTTTGAAGCAGCTTTTACACCATATTGCCCTGATCCAAAATATGCCCTATTCAAATACATGGAAAGAATTTCAATTTTAGTAAACTTATATTCTAGATAAAAAGAAATAATTAATTCTTTAAATTTTCTGCTAATAGTCTTTTCAGTGTTTAGAAAAATTAATTTTGATAGCTGCTGTGTTATTGTTGATGCACCCTGGCTATATCTCATTTCTTTTATATTATGTAATATAGCTCTACCCAATCCTTTAAAATCTATACCATAGTGATCAAAAAACTTTCTGTCCTCTAAAACAACTACTGCATTAATTAAGTTTTTAGGAATATTTTCCGAATAAATTAAACCACCATAAACATCACCTAATGACCCAACTAAAACATTTTCCTTATCTGTAACACTTATTGAAGGTTTTCTGGTTTTATTGCCTAACCCATCTAAGTTAGGTAAAGTAATAGCACAATATACTATCCAAAAAAAAATAAAAAAAAGTAAAATACTAGAAAGTTTTTTGAAGGCTTTCATAAATATAGTTTAAGAATCTATTTCTGCCTCCAAAGCAAACTTTTGTATAAAGTTTCTTCTAGCTTCAACATTATTTCCCATTAACTTTCCAAATAAATCATCTGCCTCCCATAAATCTTTATATTGTACTTGCAATAAAGTTCTAGCATCAGGATCTAATGTAGTTTCCCATAATTGATCAGGGTTCATTTCTCCTAAACCCTTGTATCTTTGGATTTTATAATTTTTTCTAGTAAATCTATTAATTTCGGTAAAAAGTTCTGCTGGTCCTTTTAAAAAGGTCTCTTTATCTGAAATACTTAAATAAGCACCTTCTATAAAGATATCAATAATATCTGATTTTGAAGCTTCAAGTTTTTTTGCCTCATTCTTATTTATAAAATATTCATCAATTTTGTAAGTTTTTTCTATTTCATTTTTACTATGCACAAAAAGTAACTCTTTTGTTCTCTGTTTAAAAGTGGCCTTCCATTTTTCATCAGTCTCATTATTGATATTAAGATGCCCTAAAGTTTTCTCTATAATTCTTTCTACTTTGTTAATGTTCTCAAAGTTTTTCAAGCTTAACCCCTCATTTAAATAAAAGGACTGTGTAAGCGAAATATTATTATCTTTTGCTAAATTTATTAAAAGTTTTGCATGTTCTATAATTTTAATTATTAGATTCAGTAGCGGTTTACCTGATACTTTTATACGTTCTTTGCCATAAAAAACTGCAATGTCATTTATAGAACTTTCTATCAAGAAGTTATCAAGTTTTACTTCATCTTTAATATAAACCTCACTCTTACCTCTTTTTACTTTAAATAGAGGTGGTTGGGCTACATAAAGATGTCCAGATTTAATTATCTCTTTCATATGTTTGTGAAAGAATGTAAGTATTAAAGTTCTTATATGAGAACCATCAACGTCAGCATCAGTCATAATGATAATCTTATGATACCTTAGCTTTGTAATGTCAAAGTCTTTTTCTATTCCTGTTCCCATTGCAGAAATCATTGCCATAATCTCATTAGAACCTAGAACAGCAGATATTCTGGGTTCCCAAGTATTTAAAATTTTTCCTCTCAAAGGCAGTATAGCCTGAAAAATTCTATTTCTTGCTTGTTTGGCAGAACCTCCTGCACTATCACCTTCAACTAAAAATAATTCTGATTTTGTGGCATCTTTTTCCTGACAATCTGCCAGCTTTCCTGGCAAACTTGAAACTTCTAGTGCATTTTTTCTTCTAGAAAGGTCTCTTGCTTTGCGAGCTGCTTCTCTTGCAGACGCTGCATCAATAATTTTTTTACATATAACTTTTGCATCTGATGGATTTTCTTCCATCCAATCTGATAATTGTTCATTTACTATACTTTCTACTACTTGTCTTACCTCCGAGGAAACTAACTTATCTTTAGTTTGTGAAGAAAATTTTGGGTCTGGAACTTTAACTGATAAAATAGAAAAGAGTCCCTCTCTCATATCCTCTCCTGAGAATGTAAGCTTTTCTTTTTTATTACTGTTATTATCTTTTAAATATCTTGATAAAACTCTCGTTAGGGCTGCTCTCAACCCAGCAAGATGCGTACCTCCATCTCTTTGAGGAATATTGTTAGTATAACATTTAACATTTTCATGATAACTATCAGTCCATTTTAATGATAGCTCTACTTTAATATTTTCTTTTTCACCTTTAATATTTATAGGTTTAGAGTTAAGTGATTGAGCATTTTTAGAGAGCCATAAAATAAACTCTTCTAATCCTCCAGAATAATGAAAAGTTTTCTCAAGCCTAGGATTTACTCTATTATCTTGAAGTAAAATCTTTATATTTGAGTTTAAGAACCCTAGCTCTCTAAGTCTTTTTTCTAGTATTTCAAAATTATAATTTGTCTGAGAAAAAACTTTATTAGACGCCCAGAAAGTTAACTTAGTTCCTGTCCTATCTTGTCTTTTTCCTTTTTCTTTCAATGGTCTAACGGTAGCTCCATCAGAAAACTCTATTCCATAAGATTTTCCATTTCTATAAATTTCTAGCTCTAACTTTTCAGATAGTGCATTAACTACTGAAACACCAACACCATGTAGACCTCCGGAAACTTTGTAAGAATTTTCATCAAACTTACCGCCGGCATGCAAACGCGTCATTATGACTTCTGCTGCTGATATACCCTCTTCATGCATATCTGTTGGTATACCTCTTCCATTATCCTCTATAGTCACAGAGCCATCCTCATTTAAAGTTACAACTATGGTATCACAATGACCAGCAAGCGCTTCATCGATAGAGTTATCTACTACCTCAAATACCATATGGTGTAAACCAGAACCATCATCTGTATCACCTATATACATTCCTGGTCTTTTCCTAACAGCCTCTAATCCCTTAAGAACTTTTATTGAAGAAGCATCATAGTCTTGACCTTTTTTTGTAACTTTTTTTACCATTAATTTATCATTCTCTTTTTAATTCATAATAATGAACATTATCATATTTTTTTAAAAAACTATCAGTTTCTGTTGTAGTAATCCATATTTGTGAACCTAAGTCTATTAATTTATCAAATAAAATAATTTTTTTTGATGAATCTAAATGTGTAAAAACTTCATCTAAAAGCATAATTGGAGATATTTTTATGCTTTCTTTTAAGGCTTGCGCACAAGAAAGTATTATAGAAATTAGAAGAAGCTTTTGTTCGCCAGAGGAACACATGTCTGCAGGCATATTTTTCTCTATATTAAAACAAAATAATTCTGTTTTTTGACTACCATATAAACTTCCTCCAATTAAAGCGTCTATTTTTCTTGATTTAAAATAATTATCTTTTAATTCTTTTTCTATTTCTAGTGCTGGCTGTAGTAATAATTTATTTTCAATTGAGTCTACAAATTCTAAACGTAAATTAGGGAAGCCGATTGATTTAATTTCTAAAAATTTTATCAACCTTGAAACAATGTCTAATCTCGTAGAACTAATAGCAACAGAAAGCTTTGATAGCTGGTCTTCAATTACATTTAACCAGTCTTTATCATCTACATTTTCTTTAAGAATTTTTGACCTTTGTTTTAATAATTTATTATACTCATTAATTCTTTTATTGTGATATAAATCAAAGTTAGTTACGATTCTGTCTAAAAAATTTCTTCTAGACGCTGAAGTACCTCCAAAAATTTTTTCGTCATAAGGCGTTATCCAAAGCATAGGAAAGTTAGTTTTTATATTCTTAAAACTTTTTTTTTCTTTTCCATTAATAAAAATTTTTCTTGATTTTTTAGACTTACTGTATGTAGATTTTAATTCCATATAGATATTCTCTTCAATTTTAATATTAACCGAAATACAAAACATATCTTCTTCGACTTTTATCATTTCTATTAACTTAGAATTTCTTAATCCTTTTCCATTAGTAAAAATTGAAAGAGCCTCTAAAATACTAGTTTTGCCAACGCCATTTTTTCCATAAATTACTACAGAAGGTTTTTTTGTTATAATTTCTAGATTTTCGTGATTTCTAAAATTTTGAATAGATAAACTATTTATAAAATTATTCAAAGATATATTTTTCTCTAACATTCAAATATTATTGTTAACTAAATATGCATTGGCATCAAAAGATAAAGAGCTAAGCTATCTTCTTCATCGAACATCAAAGTTGGCGAAAGTTTATCTGATAACATAAACTTAATATTAGCTCCAGTAATTTGTCTGGCGATATCTATTAAATATTTAGAATTAAATCCTATTTCTAAATTTTCTCCATTATAATGCACGCTTATATTTTCTTTAGCGCTACCTTGATCTGGATTTTCTGCTGTAATTTCTAATACTTTATTTGATAATTTAAACTTTATAGCTCTTGTTCTATCAGAAGATAAAGTAGAAACCCTATCTACAGCAGCAATAAACTCCTGAGCATTTACTATAAGTTCCTTAGAATTATTATTAGGAATTACTCTCTCGTAGTCTGGAAAAGTACCATCCAATAGTTTTGAAGTAATAATTACATTATTCAAAGAAAATTTAATCTTGTTTTTTGCAATTTGTATTTTTACTTGGCCATCTTGATTATCAATAATTTTTTTTATTTCTGTAACAGTTTTTCTTGGGATAATAACACCTTCTAGATTATTTGCATTTTTAGGCAAAGAAGCACTCAATCTTGAAAGTCTATGACCATCCGTTGCGACAGCTCTGAGAACTTCTGTTTCTTCTTCTTTGATAGAATGCAAATAAATTCCATTTAAGTAATATCTAGTTTCTTCTGTTGAAACTGAAAAAAGAGTTTTGTCTATCAATCTCCTCAAGCTTGCTGTATCAATATCAAAACCTTCAGGGTACTCTCCAGAATGTATGTCTGGAAAGTCGTTAGGAGGAAGACACATTAATGAAAAAGAGATTTTATCAGTTTTAATTTCTAACTTTTTACCTTCTATGCTCTCTAATTCTATCATAGCTTCATCAGGTAGTTTTCTAACTATATCATATAAAATATGAGCTGGTGTTGTAATAGAACCCTCTTGTAAAACCTCACAAGATATGCTTTGAAGCTCTGCTATTTCCATATCTGTAGCTGCCAATACTAAGCTTTTATCTTTAGCTTCAATTAATACGTTTGCTAGTATTGGTATTGTATTTCTTTTTTCTACTACACTATGTAAGTGAGATAAAGTCTGTACTAAAGTTTTTTTATTTATTTTAGCTTTCATACTTGTAACTCTTTAAAAATATTAATAAACTAAGTATTTTATTATCAGTATACTACTATATGTAGTAATATTACAAATTAAAAAACTTTAATTAATTAAATTTATAACTCTAAAGTCTTTTTTAAAACTTTAATATGCTCTGCAAAAGAAGGATCTATCTTACAAAGTTCTTGAACCTTTTTAATAGCATGCATAACTGTTGTATGATCTCTTCCACCGAACTTTCTTCCTATTTCAGGTAAGGATTTGGGAGTATAGTTTTTTGATAAGTACATTGCTACCTGCCTAGGTCGTGCAACAACCCTTGATCTTCTTACAGAAATCATATCATTGAATCTTATATTAAAGTATTCTGCTACTTTTTTTTGTATATCTTCTACAGAAACCTTTCTTTCATTTACTTTAAGTAAATCATGTAAAAGCTGCTTTGCCACTTCTAAGTTTAATGGTCTATTGACTAATTCAGAATGAGCTACTAATCTCCTTAAAGCTCCCTCAAGTTCTCTTACGTTAGAACTTATTTTTTTTGCTAAAAACTGAATAATTTCATCATCTACAACTACATCTTTTTTCGCTTCTATTTTCGTATGTAAAATACTTAATCTCAATTCATAATCTGCCTTATGAATTTCACCAACTAGTCCGAAACTAAGCCTTGAACGCAATCTTTCCTCCAAACCATCAAGATCAGAAGGAGCTCTATCTCCACTAATAATAATTTGTTTAGATTGACCTACTAAAGAGTTAAAAGTATGAAAAAATTCCTCCTGAGTACTTTCTTTACCAGCAATAAATTGAATATCATCTATCATTAATATATCTACTGACCTAAGTTTCTCTTTAAATGACATTGTATCCCTGTAACGTAATGATTTTACAAACTCATACATAAATTTTTCAGCAGACAAATAAACGACTTTTCTTTTAGGGTCTCTTTCTTTTATGTCCCAAGCAATGGCATGCATTAAATGTGTCTTTCCTAAACCAACTCCACCAAATAAAAATAAGGGATTAAAAGAGACCAAATTACTTTCACTTACTCTTCTAGCAGCAGCAAAAGCTAATTCGTTCGACTTTCCAACTACAAANTTTTTAAATGTAAACCTAGGATCTAAAGGGGATGAGCTTTCTGTNGANAAATTATCATGANTTTGCAAACTTTCTAAAGATACAAANTCNGAATTTTTATTAATTAATATATCTACTNTTTTTACATTTTCAAAATATTGCTTACAAAGTTTTTCTATTTTTTTTTTNTAGTGGGTTGATACCCAATCTTTNAGAAATTCAGTAGGTAAAGACAAGGACAAGTCTCCATTGGATTTAAACCCTAAAATTTTTAATCTCGACAACCAACTTTTGTAAGCAACTATTCCAAATTCTTCTTTTAGTTCATTATGTATACTTTCCCAAAGTTTAGTATTTTTTTCCTCATCTTTTGGTAGATGTTGAACATACGTTGAATTTGGCAAAGAATTCCCCCTTCTCGCGTTTCAGCGATTTTCTCGTAATAAATTTTATATATAATATTACGATATAGGATAGTCGGAATATTAAAAAGATAAATTTAAAATTATTTTTTAGTTATATCAGCAACCCTAGAATTTAGTCTTTTTTGTATTCTAGATATTTTAGCTTTTGTTAAAATTTTTTTATTTCCCGCAGCTTGTAATTTCGGATCAATTTTTTTTAACTGTTCCATAGCTGTTTTCTGGTCTTTTTTAGAAATTGACGATTCGACACTTTTTATTAGGCTTTTTATTTTACTTTTTTGCATTTCCCTGATTTTCGTCTTTCGCTCAATAACTCTTGTTCGTTTTTTAGCTGAACTTGTATTAGCCATATTTTTCTCCAAAAAAATTATAAGATAAATAAATAATATTTAATTTTCAACTATTTATTCTTAAATTTAGCTTTTCTTTTTTCCAAAAAAGCCGTCATCCCCTCTTTTCTGTCTAATAATGAAAAAGTAGATTTAAACAAACTTCTTTCATTTCTCATTCCCTCTTCAAGTGATCCCTCATATGACCTATTTACTGCTTCCTTAGCCATAATTAAAACAGGCAATGAATTATTAGCAATATCATCAGCAAGTTCCAATGTTTTAGTTAACAAAATATCTGTTGTAAAGACGGCTGAGACCAGACCGATTTCCTTTGCTTCATTTGCAGAAATTACTTTTCCAGAGAGCACCATTTCCATAGCCATTGATTTACCAACACTTTTTACTAACCTTTGGGTTCCGCCAGCTGCCGGAATTGTTCCTAGCTTAATTTCAGGTTGTCCGAATTTAGCATTTTCTGAAGCATATATTATATCGCACATCATAGCTATTTCACACCCTCCACCTAGTGCATATCCAAAAACAGCAGCAATTACAGGCTTTTTAAATTTGCTTAATCTCTCCCAAGGTTTTATAAAGTCATCTTTTAAAAGGTCAATGAATTCTTTATCTTTCATTTCGCTTATGTCAGCCCCTGCTGCAAAGGCTTTCTCAGAACCAGTTAAAACTAAAACACTTAAAGAATTGTCTTTTTCTATTGAGTCCAGAGCTTGATTTAACTCCATGACCAATTGATCACATAGTGCATTCAAAAACTTGGGTCTATTTAGTTCTATTATGGCTACTTTATTTTTTTTCTTTAATATTATATTTTCTAATTTCATATCTATTTTTGACAGATCTTACAATAAAAAGTCGACCTTCCTTTGTTTTTGACTTTTATTATCAAATTTTTGCACTTATAGCAAGTCAATCCTTCTCTTCCGTATACTTTAAAATTATTTTGGAAATATCCTAGTTCTCCCGATATATTTTGATAATCTTTTATTGTTGTTCCTCCATAAGAAATAGCCTTTTTTAAAATTATTTCTATAGAACTAAGTAATTTTGTAAAAGAATTTTTATTTATTTTTTTTGATATTTTAAAAGGGTAGATTTTGCTATCAAATAATATCTCGCTTGCATATATATTTCCTATTCCTGCTATAAACCCCTGATCTAATAACAAACTTTTTATATCTTTATTTTTCTTTTTTAAACTCTCCCATAAGTAACTTGAATAACTATCAAGATAAAATGGTTCTATACCTAAATTTTTAAACTTATATAGATTTATAGGGTTGCTGATAATAAAAAAGTATCCAAATTTTCTTACATCATTATATTTCAAAATAATACCGTTATTAAAAATAATTGTAATATGGTCATGCTTATGAACGTCGGTATTTTTTTTAGTAAATCTAAATTTACCTGTCATACCTAAATGAAAAACTATATGTTTTTTTCCATTTAATAATATTATTCCGTATTTACCTATTCTCAAAATATGTTTGATAGTTTTATTTTTAAATATGTACTCCATTTCTTTAGGAGTATCATAACGCAGTTTTTTATTAATAATTTCAAATTCAGTTATTTTAAGGCCTAGTATATTTTTTCTAAGGCCTCTTACTATGACTTCTACTTCTGGTAGCTCTGGCATAATTTCTTTAATAATTTAAGATAAGTATGTATTCATGATAGTATATTATATAAATATAACTATAAATAAATCATGGAATATAATAATAAAAAAATATTAGAAAGTAACAAAAAATTAATAATAAAGAAATTATTTAATGATGTTTCCAAAAAATATGACTTGATGAATGATATAATGAGCTTTCGACTTCATAGAGTTTGGAAAAGAGATTTAATTAAGAAAGTGAAAAAAGAAAAAGAAAAAATCATTTTGGATCTTGCGGGTGGAACGGGTGACATAAGTATTTCATTAGCTGGTCATTTAAAAGAAAGCATGATTTTTTTATATGACCTCAGCCTAAAAATGATAAATTATGGAAGAATGAATAAAAAAATTCATAAAGATAATTTATTTTTCATAAATGGTAGTGCAGACCAGTTAGCTTTTAGAGATAACTCAATAGATTTGATAACATTAGCTTTTGGTCTAAGAAACTTTTCAAATAAAGAAAAATGTATAAAAGAGTGTAGAAGAGTTTTAAAGTACGGAAAAAGAATTTATGTCTTGGAGTTTTCTCCTTCCGTTAATGAACTTCTTGCTCCTATATATAAATATTACTCTCTTAAAATACTACCTTTTATAGGAGAAAAAATAGCAAATAACAAAGAAGCATATAAATACTTAACAGACTCCATAAACGAATTCCCTCATAATCAGGAATTAGAGAATATTTTTACTAAAAATGGTTTTTTTTGTTATAATCGAATAAAATATTTTGGTGGTATAGCTTACTTAAATGTTTTTAGTAAAGTATAAAATATGAAAAAAAAAAAAATTCTTTTAATAATTACGGGCAGTATTGCTGCTTATAAATCTCTATATTTAATCAGAATTCTTCAAGACGCTGGTTTTGATTTGAATTGTATCATAACTAAGTCTGCTGAAAAATTTATTACCTCTTTAACTGTTTCATCGTTGTTGGGTAATAAGGTTTATAATGATTTATTTAGTTTAGATGATGAAACAGAAATGGGGCATATTAAATTAGCAAAAGAGCATGATCTAATTATAGTTGCTCCTGCATCTGCTAACTTTATTTCTAAGATTTCTCATGGCCTAGCAGATGATTTAGCTTCATCTGTAATGCTAGCAACTAAATTACCAACATTTATTTTTCCTGCTATGAATAGTAGTATGTTGAATAATTTTTTCACAAAAAATAACTTTATGCGTTTAAAACAAGCAGGTATTAAAGTTTTTGGTACTGAGTCAGGTGAGTTAGCCTGTGGAGATGTGGGTTTAGGTAGAATGAAAGAACCAGAGGAAATTTTAAAAATATCCAAAGAATTTTTTCTTAATGAAAATAATATATTTAAAGGAGTCAGTGCTTTAATTACTGCGGGGCCTACCCAAGAATCAATTGATCCTGTTAGGTTTTTAAGCAATTATTCTTCTGGTAAACAGGGGTATGCCCTAGCAGAGCAATTAGCTGATATGGGAGCCAATGTATGTCTTGTCTCTGGTCCAACAAAAATAAACAAGCCAAAAAATGTTAAAAACTTTATTAAAGTAAAAACTGCTGATGAAATGTTTGAAAAATGTTTAAAAAATATACCAAAAGACTTATTTATTAGTGTAGCAGCAGTTTCAGACTGGAAAATTAAAAATTACAGCAAAAATAAGATAAAAAAGAAAAATACTAAAATATCGTTTCAATTAACAGAAAATAGGGACATCCTTAAATTTATATCTACCCATAATAAAAGACCTAAATTAGTTGTAGGATTTGCTGCAGAAACAAATGAAATTGAAAAAAATGCCAAGCTTAAATTGAAAAGAAAAAAGTGTGATTTGATAGTAGCAAATAATGTTGCCAGTAGTGAAAATATTATGGGAGGAGATATGAATAGCGCTCATATTTACAGTAATTCTAATCTCGTGGCAAAATATCAGAGTATGAAAAAAGTTGATTTATCTAAAAAGCTTTTAACTGAAATTATACACCCTTTATTACATAAAAAAATTGGTGAAAATACTCTATAAAAAATGTTATGACTTTGACAGATCTAAATCTAGAAAGATATTCAAGAAGTATACTACTTCCTGAAATAGGAGGAAAGGGGCAACAAAAACTACTCAATTCTAAAGTTTTAGTAATAGGAGCAGGAGGTTTAGGTTCTCCTGTAATAATGTACTTAGCTGCACTTGGAGTAGGAAAAATAACTATAGTTGATCATGATAAAGTTGAACTTTCTAACCTTCAGAGACAAATAATCCATAATACTGATAATATTGGAGTTCAAAAATCAGAAAGTGCAGCTATGTTTGTGAAAAAACTTAACCCAGATACTGTTATAACAAGCTTAAATCAGAGAATTAATAAAAAGAACGCTGATTTTTTAATATCACAGCACGACATTATAGCTGACGGAAGTGATAACTTTGAAACAAGATATCTTGTAGCAGACTCTTCATTTAAAAATAAAAAAACTCTAGTAGCAGCAGCAATTACAAAATATGAAGGACAAATATCTACATGGAAAAGTTTAAATAATCAATACCCTTGTTTTAGATGTTTATTTCCTAATAAACCACGCGACTCTCAAATGAATAATTGTTCAAGTAATGGTGTTATAGGAAGTTTAGGAGGGTTTATGGGTTCGTTACAAGCTACAGAAATCATAAAAGAAATTTTAGAAATAGGAGAGTCATTAGCAGGCTATATCAACTTATATGATGTGCTAAATAATAATTTCAGAAAAATTAAAATTAATATAGATCCTGATTGTTCTTTTTGTAGTAAATATAGAAATAATGCAAAATAATAAAAATTCAAAAATTTTAATTATTCTTTTTACCGCTGACTTTTATAAATATTATTATGCATTAAACCTAGCATCTACTTATAAAGCTACTAATAAAGATGTAAGTATTTTTTATACAGGATATGCTATTAATTTTTTATCAAAATATTGGAAAAAATATGATAGAAAAAAAATTAATAATAAATTGATAAAAAAAAAAATGCCAGGCTACATAGAAATTCTTGGCTTGTGTGCAGATCTAAAGGTTAACTTTTACTTTTGTAATACAGCCTTAGATTTTTTAAATTCAAGTGATACTAACTTCTTACATAATATTAATATAAAATCTACTCCATTATACAAAATACTTAATAAATACAAAAATGAACAAACTATTTTTATATAATTCTATTCGGTGGGTTATGTCCATCAATGAAAGTTTTTATATTAACAATTACTTTTTCGCCCATTTCTACTCTGCCTTCAACTGTAGCTGAACCCATATGAGGAATTAATATCGTATTTGGAGCTTTTAATAAATCAGAGTTTCTATTTTCAATTTTTCTAAAAACATCTAATCCTGCTCCAGAAATTTTATTAGTTTTTAATAAATATAATAAAGCATTTTCATCTATAATCTCACTTCTAGAAGTATTTATTAAATAAGAGTCTTGCATCATTAATTGTAATCTATTTTTTGACATTAATCCTTTTGTTTCTTTTGTTAGTGGACAATTTATTGAAATCACATCCATTCTTCTAACCATTTCATCTAGATTATTCCAGTATGTAGCTTCATAGGTTTCTTCAATGCTAGATGGCAGTTGTTTTCTA
This sequence comes from Candidatus Pelagibacterales bacterium, assembly GCA_002732015.1. GTDB lineage: Bacteria > Pseudomonadota > Alphaproteobacteria > TMED109 > TMED109 > JAYYAX01. The sequence goes on along the minus strand of PCCU01000022.1, from coordinate 12,677 downwards.
TTGTGATAGTGTATTGAAATACCAAAAGGTTTAGCTCTTTTGGCAACAGCTTGTCCTATTCTTCCCATTCCTATAATACCCAATCTAATTCCGTTAATTCTCTTTCCCAACATTTTTGTAGGACTCCATCCGTTCCATTTACCCTCAGCTACTACTTTGGAACCTTCGTATAATCTTCTCGGCAAAGCTAGCAGTAAAGACATTATCAAATCTGCTGTATCATCAGCTAAAAAACCAGGAGTGTTAGTAACTATAATATTTTTACTTTTTGCAGCTTCTAAATCAATATGGTCTATTCCAGTACCAAAGTTAGCAATTAACGAAAGGCTATCACTAGCTTCATTAATTACTTTTCGAGAAATTTTATCAGCTATCGAGGGAACTATAATTTGATACGTTTTAAAAACTTTTATTAGTTCGTTTTCTGATAGTAATTCGTCTGTCGCATTTAAAGTTGTGTCAAAAAGTTCCATCATTCTAGTTTCTATTTTTTTTGGAAGCTTTCTTGTTATAAATATTTTTGGTTTTTGCACTATCATAGTTTCTACTTGAAATATTATAATAATTAATTTAATTGTTCAATTATGCATTATAAAAACTTAATTTTACTAAGTATGTTAAACTTTTACATAATCTTTATTTGTTATGCGCAAGACTTTATTAGTATTAAATCAAAATCAAATCTAAGAGCAGGACCAGGACAGCAATATCCAATTAATTGGACCTTAAAACTTCCAAATATGCCTGTAAAAGTTTTAGAAAAAAACTCTACTTATACAAGAGTTGAACTTTATGATGGCACTAGAGGTTGGGTATGGAATGCTACAGTGTCTAAAAAAAAATTCTATATTATAATTGAAGATACTTATATTTTTGATAAAAATCATAACAAAATAGCCTTAGTTAAGAAAAATGTTTTATTTAATCAGGTGAAATGTGATGTAATAATTTCTGACAAAGTTTATTGTAAAGTAGCTAAAGATGGAATCAAAGGCTATCTCTATAAAAAAAGTATTTGGGGCACTAACCAATCTAACCAATAAAATCCAAACTGAGTTCATTTTTTGTTTCATCTTGTAATAAAGTAGAATGTGAATAGGCCTGATGATTAATTGATAATTCTACTTTAGTGTGACTGTCCCTAAATTTTTCTATATCTTCTTTCTTAAAGTGAAAATGTACGAACTGAACTGAAGAAGCTTTACCTTCTGCAGTAGTTCTATCTACATCAAGTTCGGCTTTACCATTTATTTTTGTATCTCCTATTTTTATAATAAAAGTTTCCTCAAAGCCTCCCATTTTTGATAATACCTCTGACCTTTTTAATGGACTGTCTATTTCTACCATTACAGTAGCAATTAACTCATTCCCATTAGGTATAAGAGATTTATAAGCTAAAATCTCATCTTTTATCTGCTCTTGACCACCATTTTCTATAAATACCATTTCATTAATCTGATGTACTATAGTATCTCTATTTTCAAAGTAAAGCGTAACATATGGTCCTACATCAATTCTTCTTTTTCTTTTTCTAGAAACTATTTCTTTTCTAAGTTGTGGTCTTTTGTTTATATACTCATTTCTATCATAAATATCTTCTGGTTTAATTTGATTTTGTTCCATTTTATTAATCCTTTAATTTAATACTTGTTTATTATTATCGAAACACCTAAGAAAATTCTCTGGCCTTAACTCAAAATATATATTCCCTTTAGTATTGTCTTCCATACCCTCTTCAAACCAAATTTTTTTAAATACACTAGGAAGTACTTTTTTCATCATACTCTCCTTCAGTGTAGGCATTGGCAATTAATTCTACTGGATGGTAAATTTTATCTTCATGGCTAATAAGTTTCTTATCATCGTTTATATCTTTTAAGTGAAGTGCAGCAAGGGGACACGTTGACGCTACTATATTGCCTTCTTTCTTAAAAACTTGTCTTGCTGCTGGTAATCCAATTTTTTTTGCAGTTTTATTCCACTTACTCTTTATTCCCCATGTACCTCCATGCCCTGAACATTTTTCTACATTAACATTTTTTTCATTTGTTATTAGATTTAGTAAACTGTAGGATTTAGATCCAATATTTTGAGCTCTACTATGACAAGCAGTATGTAAAGTTATCTCTTTGTTGATAGATTTAAAATCTAAATTTAATTTACCATTATTGTGCAAATCAAATAAAAACTCATCAATATCCATAGTATTTTTAGACAATTCTAAAACTTCTTCATTATCTGGACAAAGTAAAGGCCAATGAGATTTTAACATTAGCGCACATGAGGCAATAGGAGCTACTATTTTATAACCTTCTGCTATTTTTGATAGTAATTTTTTGGCAGTTTTTTCTGCAGCATTTTTTACCTCTTTTACCTTTCCTTGCTCTAATTGCGGCATTTTACAACATTCTGTATAGCCTTCTTCGTAGAAAACATTATTTTTATCTAATACTTTTATAAGCGCTTTTCCTATTTCAGAGTCGTTATATCCAACATAACAAGTACTAAAAATAATAACTTTATTACTGTTTTCTCTATTAGTATTTAAAGAAAGTGACTTTTTCTTTATAACATTAAAAAAATTTTTAGAATTATATTTTGGTAATCTAATATTTATTTCAATACTAGCTATTTTTTTTAAAATAATTATAAAAAATTTATTATTTTTATCAGTTATCCAATTTAAAAACCTAGAAAAATTCAAACCAATTTTTCCATTTAAATCTGTTTTAGATATTTGACTTTCTATTATACCAACTTTATTTTTGTTCTGTGCCTTATGTCTAATAAATAATGAGGGTATATCTATTGCAAATTCGTGTGGTGGTACATAAGGACAACTTACCATAAAACACATGTCACATAATGTACATGCGTCGACTACTCCATCAAAATTTTTTGAATCTACTGAGTCCAATTCCATAGTTTCTGATTCATCTATCAAATCAAAAAGTTTTGGAAAACTATCACATAAATTAAAGCATCTTCTGCAACTATGACATACGTCAAATTGCCTTCTTAATTCTTTGTCTAAATCTTTTTCGTCCCAAAAATTTTTGGAGTCCAAATTTAGAGGCTTTCTTTCTGGAGCTCTTAGTCCACCCTCTTGTATCATGATTAATCCTGTGAAATAGGTGAAGTACGCTACAAATATTTATGCAGCGTACTCTATAAAAAAACTATTCTGATAAAGTATCTAATGCTTTTTGAAATCTACCTGCGTGACTTCTTTCTGCTTTAGCTAAAGTTTCAAACCAATCAGCTATTTCATCAAATCCTTCTTCTCTAGCAGTTCTAGCCATACCTGGGTACATATCAGTGTATTCATGCGTTTCCCCCGCAATAGCAGCTTTAAGATTCTCTGAAGTGCTTCCAATTGGTTCACCAGTTGCTGGGTCACCAACTTCTGCCAAAAACTCTAGATGACCAAAAGCATGACCAGTTTCACCCTCTGCTGTTGACCTAAATACCGCTGCCGCATCGTTAAAGCCTTCTACATCAGCTTTAGATGCAAAATATAAATAACGCCTGTTAGCTTGAGATTCTCCGGCAAACGCTGCTTTCAAATTCTCTACTGTTTTACTTTTTGATAGTGACATAATGTCTCCTTTGTGAGTGTTAATAATTCTGTTTATGTATTCTAATACGCTAATAAATTTCATTTAGATTATTAGAATGATTCTAAACTATAAAAAAAGTAACATTTTATGAAGTTTTATTCAATATAGAAAGTGTATGATTAATTTTTATTTTTTAGATTAATAATAATATTTATTGAATCTTTAATTTTTCCATCAGGGATTTTGGGAGACTTAGAAAAAGAAATTTCGTTTTTATCAATATCGATAAGTTCATCTTTTTCAGAGTCATAAAAATGATAGTGGTCTTGAAGATTTGAGTCAAACCACATCTTATCATTATTGACGTAAAACTTTCTTAAAATACCTTTATCCGCCAACTCATTTAAATTATTATAAATTGTAGCCAAAGATATACTGATATTTTTATTTTTAAAATGTGTTATCAATTTAGCTGCAGTGATATGAACTTTGTTTTTTTGAAGAATATAATCAACTATAGCAACTCTCTGAGAAGTAGGCCTTAAGTTACTTTTTTTTAGAACTTTCTTTGCTTCTAACATAATTATAAACTAAGAACCTGTTACTATTCTGTCAACCAGTTGCTTTACTGAAGGTACAAACCCGTTAGAATAAAAGGGATCTTGGGAAAATTTCCAAGCATTATGTCCCGCAAACATTAATTGATTATTAACATCATCCTCATGAGCCACATCTTGTAAAGTTTTTTGTATGCAAAAACTCCTAGGATCTACTTTTCTTCCTGTAGAAATTTTTCCTTTATCAGCCCAATTAGAAAATGAACAATGACTAAGGCAGCCCATACAATCTCTTTGATCTTTTTTTATTTCATCTGCTTTTTCAGGGCTAACAAATATAATTGAGTTATCAGGAGTTTTTAAAACTTCACTAAATCCTTTTTTTATCCATTCTTTAACTCTGTAGATATCTTCTTTTAAAATTAAAAAAGGTCTTTTTGCTTTTCCCAAACCAAATTCTCGAAAATCATCAGAAAATGCTTCATCATTTTTAGAAAATAATTTAATTTGCCTAAAAGACCTATCTGTTAACTCTTTAATAAAATTATTTTTTACTGCAGAAGAGTAAAATCCTGTGGGACTGAATTTATGCAGTTTTATGTCACCTTTTTTTAATTCCATAAGCTTTTCTTTCCAAGCTTTTGGAATAGGGCTTTCTTTAGTAAGAAGAGGTCTCGTACCAAACTGGAATGCTATAGGGCCTAAATCTGGATTATCAATCCAATCTTCCCAATCAGATAAATGCCAAACACCTCCAGCCATAACAATTGGAACATCTCCTAAACCAACACTTCTCATAAACTTTCTAAGCAAACTTACTCTTTCATATGGCTTTTCTGGTTTTTCTGGGTCTTCACTATTTGATAGGCCATTATGTCCTCCGGCAAGCCAAGGATCTTCGTAAACTACCGCTCCCAATTTTGGTAAAAAGCTTTTGTATGCTCGTAAAAATAATATTTTAAAAGCTCTTGCTGAAGAAACAATAGGATAATAAAATATATCAAACTTAGAAGCTATTTCTCCCAACTTAAAAGGCATTCCTGCGCCACAAGTTACTCCATGAACTAGTCCTTTAGTTTTTTCTAAAATTCCTTCTAAAACTCTTTGAGCTCCTCCCATCTCCCAAAGAATATTAACATTTAATCTCCCTTTTCCTCCAGAAGTTTCATGAGCAATTTTTGCCTGCTTAATTCCTCCTTGTATCCCATAATTGATAAGTTCTTCATGTCTTTCTATTCTGGTTTTACCGTAATAAATTTGTCTAATAACACTTCCATCCTCTCTATAGTTATCTGCATTTACACCGGAAAAAGTTCCTATGCCTCCTGATGCCGCCCAACTACCTGCAGTTAATCCATTGGACACTGCTACTCCTTTACCTCCTTCTACTAAGGGCAACACTTCCTTACCTGCGATAAATATAGAATTTAAATTTTTCATATATATAATAAAATACTACCTTCTAGTTATTAATCAACATCCTTGATACTAAGTCTTACTTTTCCTCTCTTATCAAAGCCAATTACTTTTACTTTGACCTCATCACCCTCGTTTACTACATCAGTAACTTTACTGACTCTTTCATCAGAAAGGGCACTTATATGAACTAGACCATCTCTTTTTCCTAAAAAATTTACAAAGGCTCCAAATTCAACTACTTTTACTACTTTTCCTGAATAAACTTTTCCATTTTCTGGTTCATCAATTATATCATGTATCATTTTTAGTGCATTACTAATATTATCTTGTTGATTAGATGAAACTTTAATATTTCCTTCATCGTCTATGTCAACTTTAGCCCCAGACTTTTCTACTATTTCTCTAATGACTTTTCCTCCTGTACCAATTACTTCTCGAATTTTATCTGTTTCTATTTTTAATAATTCCATTTTAGGAGCAAATTCATTTAATTCATCATTAGGCTTTTTAATGACTTTATCCATCTCTTTTAGTATAGAAACTCTTCCTTTCTTTGCCTGCTTTAAAGCCGTTTTCATTATTTCATTTGTTATTGAGTCTACTTTTATATCCATTTGTAAAGAAGTCACTCCGTCTTTTGTACCTGCCACTTTAAAGTCCATATCTCCCAAATGATCTTCATCTCCTAAAATATCTGATAAAACCGTGAACTTATCCCCTTCTTTAATCAAACCCATAGCTATTCCAGCAACCTGTTTTTTAATTGGAACTCCTGCATCCATTAAAGCTAAAGAGCTTCCACAAACAGTTGCCATGGATGAAGAACCGTTTGATTCTGTTATTTCAGAAACTATTCTAATTGTGTAAGGAAACTTCTCATACTCTGGAAGTATAGGCCTTATTGCTCTCCAAGCTAATTTTCCATGACCAATTTCTCTTCGTCCTGTTCCACCCATACGCCCAGCCTCTCCTACTGAAAAAGGCGGGAAGTTATAATGCAACATAAATTTTTCTTTATGAAAACCTTCTAGCGAGTCAATCATTTGCTCGTCATCACTGGTACCCAATGTTAATGCTGCTATCGCTTGTGTTTCACCTCTTGTAAATAATGCTGATCCATGCGCCCTGGGAAGAGTTCCTGTTTCACAACTAATTTTTCTGACTTCATCAATTTTTCTTCCATCAATTCTAACTTTAGAAGATAAAATTTTTTGTCTAACTATATTTTTTTGCAATTTTGCTAATGAATTATTTACCTTTTTAATATCTATATCTACTTCTTCTGAAAAGCTTTCTAATGAATTATTAATTTCTTTAAGCTTTTCCTGTCTACTTTTTTTCTCTTTTATTTTGTATGCTGATGAAATATTATCTGTAAATTTTTGGGAAACTAACTCATCTTCTTTTGATGTATCTATATCAGCTAATTCCCAAGGATCCTTAGCCGCTTCTTCTGCCAACTCAATAATTAGACTCAGTACATCTTTATAAGCATCTTGACCAAAAACAACTGCGTCTAACATTATGTCTTCACTTAATTCTTTTGCTTCCGACTCTACCATTAATACTCCATCTTTGGTCCCAGCTACCACTAAATCCAATTCACTATCTAACAACTGTTCATTGGAAGGGTTTAAAACAAACTTATTATTTATCCTTGCTACCTTGCTAGCTCCCAATGGACCAAAAAAAGGAATTCCTGATATTGTCAATGCTGCAGAAGCTCCAATAATTGCAGGAATTTCAGTATTATTTATACCATCATGGCTTAATACCTGACATATTACTTGTACCTCATTTTTAAAATGGTCTGGAAAAAGTGGCCTTATTGGCCTATCTATTAATCTTGAAGTTAGCGTTTCTTTATCACTAGGTCGCCCCTCTCTTTTTAAATAACCTCCCGGAATTTTACCTACAGAGTAAAATTTCTCTATATAGTTTACAGTTAATGGAAAAAAATCGTTATCTGAAGAATCGCCCTTTGACGCTACAACTGTGCATAATATTTTAGTTTCTCCATAAGTTATCATGACAGCACCATCTGCTTGTCTTGCTATTTTTCCTGTTTCTAATATTAATTCTTTGTCTCCCCAAGTGAGAGACTTTGTTGTTACATTAAACATATATTTTCCTATATTATGAAATTATTTTCTTAGACCAAGCTTTTTAATAAGATCAGTATACTTCTGTTCATTTTTATTTTTTAAATACTTTAGTAACTTTCTTCTATTATTTATCATTCCTAAAAGCCCTCTTTTTGAATGATGGTCTTTTTTATTTTTTTTAAAATGCTCAGTTAAACTATTTATTTTTTTTGTTAAAATAGCAACTTGAACTTCAGTCGAACCTGTATTTTTTTCGTCTTTTCCAAAATCTATTACTATCTCTTTTTTTTCCTTGACGCTTATCGTCACAATTACCTCCAAACTATAAATTAAAATTACGTCTTGGTATAATATTCTCTTTTTCTAGATTAGCAATACAAACTAATTTAGAGTTATTTTTTACCAATATTAATTTATTTTCACTATTTATCTTTTTATCAATTAATTTCGAATTTATTATTATACCATCTTTTAACTTATCTGAATATTTTTTTTCTAAAATAATTTCTTGTGCATCACTCAAAACACACTCAATAGGAAAATACACTTTTTCTAAATCTGCATATGATAGATCTAAGACTTTAAGTAAAGATATTGAATTCTCTATTTTAAAAATATTATCTTCTGTTCTTACTATCTCATGTGCAAAACCTACAGTTCCTAATTTTCTTGCCAAGTCTCTGGCAATTGACCTAATGTATGTACCTCTGCTACAGATTATATCAAAATTGCAAAAGTTTTTATTACTAGGTTTTTTGACTGTAAGTTTGTATATATGAATTAATTTTTTTTTTAGTTTTACATTTTTTTTGTTTCTAGCTAATTTATAAGCCCTTATTCCATTTACCTTAACTGCTGAATATATAGGGGGAGTTTGTTCTATACTTCCGATAAAAAATTTACTAACAACCATTTTTACTTTTTCAAAATTAGGTCTTACATTTGATTTTTCCACTACCTCCCCTTCAAGGTCACAAGTATCTGTTTCTTCTCCCCATTTTATTACAAAAGAATATCTTTTTTTAAGATTAGAGATAAACTTTATAGACTTTGTCGCCTCACCAACTGCAATAGGAAGCACTCCTTTTGCTAAAGGGTCAAGTGTTCCGAGATGTCCAACTTTTTTAAATTTAAATTTTTTTTTTAAAGCTTTGGAAACAGAAAAAGAAGTTTCTCCTTTTTCTTTATAGATATTCAGCCATCCATTAAAATTTTTTTTCATTATAACTGCTATTTATTTAGTTTTTATTAAGTCATTTATCTTTTCTGCTTGGGAAAAAGAAAAATCTACAAAAAAAGATAGCTTTGGAGAATATTTAGTTTTTAATTGCTTAGCAACTAACTTTGAAAAGAAGCTTGATGTTTGATTAAGAATATTAACTATATTTTTTTCTTCTCTTCCCATACAGCTTATAAATACTTTTGCATGCCTTAAATCTGCAGAAGGTTGTACTTCTGTAATTGTAATAAATTCATTCTCTAGTCCATCTATAGAGTTTTTTTTAGAGAGTAAAACTTCAGATAAAACTGACCTAATATTTTCGCCAACTCTTCTAGTTCTATTACTTAAAACTCTCATAGTAAAAAATTATTTTTCTTCTAATTTCCTAGGCGTGCTCTCAATTTCATAGCTCTCAATAACATCATTTACCTGTATGTCATTGAAATCCTTAATTGAAATTCCACATTCATTTCCTTCACTAACTTCTTTAGCATCATCACTATGTCTTTTAAGAGTATCTAAGTCACCTGAATGTATTACTACACTATCTCTTAGCAACCTTATTTTACTAACTCTTTTAATAGTTCCTTCAGTAACATAACACCCTGCTACCTTGCCTAACTTTGAAATTTTAAAAACCTTTTTTACTTCAGCTAACCCCAAAAATTTCTCTTTCTCGATAGGGGGTAACATGCCAGATAGCAAACCTCTTACTTCATCAAATATCTCGTAAATAATTGAATAGTATTTTACGTTGATATTGTGTTGCTTGGCCATTTTTTTTGCTTGTAAATCAGACCTTACATTAAAACCTATAATAAATGCATCATTAGATGCAGCTAACCCTACATCAGTTTCAGTAATACCACCTACTCCTGACAATAAAATCTGAATATCAACTTCCTCATTTCCAATACTTTCTAAAGAGTTAACAATTGCCTCTTTAGAACCCAGGGCATCTGCTTTTACTATTAAATTAAGAATTTTCTTTTCACCGCTTTTAATATTCTTTAAAATGTTTTCCATTGAGTTAGCTCTAGATAAGATTGTTGTTTTTTCCTTATTTTTTAATCCTTGTCTGTACTCGCTAACCTCTCTTGCCCTAGACTCATTTTCTACAACAATAATATCATCTCCTGCTTGAGGTACATCATTTAAACCCAATATTTCTGCTGGTTCTGAAGGACTTAAATTATTAAGAACTTCTCCTTTATCATTTACTATTGCTCTTATTTTACCCCATTGCGAGCCAGCAACCACTATATCACCTTTTTTAAGAGTTCCTCTTTGTTGGACGATAGAGGCTACAACTCCTCTACCTTGCTCTCTTTTTGCTTCTATAATAGTTCCTTCTCCTCTTTGAGTATAACTTGCTTTAGTCTCAATAATTTCTGATAAAAGAATAATATTTTCCAGCAAGCTGTCTAGGTTAGTTTTTTTTAAAGCCGACAACTCTACAGCAGGTATATCTCCTCCTAGGCTTTCTACCAAGATATCATACTTTAATAATTCATTTTTTACCTTACTTGGATCAGCTCCATTGCTATCTATTTTATTGATTGCAACAATAATAGGAACATTTGCTGCTTTCGAATGCTTGATTGCTTCCTCGGTTTGAGGCATAACACCATCATCAGCAGCTACAACTAAAATCACGATATCTGTAAGCTTAGCACCTCTTGCTCGCATTGAACTAAATGCGGCGTGTCCTGGTGTATCAATAAAAGTAATACTCTTTTTTTCCTTAGTAGTAACCTGATACGCTCCGATATGTTGCGTGATACCTCCATGCTCTTTAGCAACTACATCCGTATTTCTAATAGCATCTAAAAGGGTAGTTTTACCATGATCTACATGTCCCATTACAGTTACTATTGGAGGCCTGGGAATAGCATCATTCTTATCTTCTTTTGTAATACTTAAACCTATCTCAATATCAGCTTCTGATACTCTTTTGGTCTTATGACCAAACTCTAGAACTACTAATTCTGCAGTATCCGCATCAATAGACTGTGTGGCTGTAGCTGCTATGTCATTATTTATTAAAACTTTTATAACTTCTGCTACCCTAGCCGCCATCCTATTTGCTAACTCCTGTACAGTAATCACTTCAGGTATTTTTACTTCTCTTACTATAGGTTTGTTAGTATTTTCCACCACAACTTTTTCTTCTAAAGATTTTTTTTCTTTTTCTCTAGCTCTTCTTATAGAGGCAAGACTTCTTTGTCTTTCTTCATCTTCATAAGCTTGTTGCACTGTTATTTTTCCTGTTTGTCTTCTACTAATTCCCTTTCCTAAAGAAAGTTGCTTTTTTAAATCAGCTCTTTGTTTTTTAGAACCACTCTTTTTAGTAACTTCCTCTTTCTTGTTTACAGAAGATTCTTTTGGAGAAAGGTTTTCAGAAACAGTGTTAACTTGAAACTTTTTGTTAATTTTAGAAGTTTCTTTTGGCTTGTCTCTGGTTTGAGTTCTATCTTGAAACTTTTTATTTCTAAATTCTTCCTCTTGACGAGATGAAATTTTATTTTCCATATCAAGCTTATTCGAATGAGCAGCCTCTTTTATTTTTTCCAATTTTTCTTTATTAGTACCTTGCTTTTCTTGTTCATCAGTTACAAGACTTTTTACATCATCTAATGATTTATCTGCTGAACTTAAAGCCTTTGATGAATCAGTTTCAACCCCCTGATTTTGTGTTGAACTATTTTTATCGAAAGTTCTTACTTTCTTAACTTCTACGGCAACAGACTTTACTCTACCATGACTAAAAGATTGCTTAACAGTGCCACCTACGACAGTTTTTCTAAGCTCCAGTTTACTTTTGCTAATAAGTCCTAATTTTTTTTTATCCATTAAATGTTACCTGCAACGTTTTATTCTTTAAACCAATCTTCTCTAGCTTTCATAATAATTTTATCAGCCTCATCTTTGCTTTCAAACTTTCCTTCTAGTATTTCTAAAAGCTCATCCGAAGACAAATCTGCCAAGTCATTTTTTGTTTTAATATCATTTTTTCCTAATATCACAATCATTTCTTGATCTAATCCATCTATTTCTTTCATTTCATCATTTACTCCTAGCTTTACTCTTTCTTTTTCATATTCTTCTTCTTTCTCTTCTAGATAGGCTACTGCCCTTTCCTTTAATTCTTTTGCCAAATTTTCATCAAACCCCTCAATTGATTGAAGTTCTTCTAAAGGAACAAAAGCGACTGCTTCAATGCTTTTAAAACCTTCAGAAACTAAGAGGTGTGCAATCACATCATCTATTACTAATGCTTCTATTAAAACTTGAGTTTCTTTTTTAAGATCTGCTTGCCTTCTTTCAGACTCAGCACCCTCTGTTAAAATTGTTATTTCCCATTTTGATACTTGTGAGGCAAGTCTTACATTTTGCCCTTTCCTTCCAATTGCTAAGCTTAATTGATCATCAGGTACAATTACTTCTACTTTTTTATTTTCTTCATCTAAAACAACTTTAGCAACCTCTGCAGGAGAAAGTGTGTTAACTATAAATGATGCTGCATCCTCTGACCATGTTATGATATCAATTTTCTCTCCTTGTAGTTCATTAACAATTGCTTGTACTCTACTACCCCTCATACCAACGCATGCACCAACAGGATCTATTGTTTTATCCTTGGATAGAACTGCAATTTTAGCTCTACTCCCAGGGTCCCTGGCTACAGAAATAATTTCAATAATTCCATCATAAATTTCAGGAACTTCCTGAGAAAAAAGTGCAGCCATAAATTCATTACATGTTCTAGATAAAAAAATTTGAGGGCCATTCAAATCTTTTTTTACTTGTGTTA
>PCCU01000021.1 GCA_002732015.1 Candidatus Pelagibacterales bacterium | reverse complement strand
GTATGATACTGTAAAAGGATCAGATTGGCTTGGAGATCAAGATGCTATTGAATACATGTGCAGAGAAGCTATACCGGCGGTAGTTGAATTAGAACATTACGGTGTTCCCTTTTCTAGGACCGAAGAAGGAAAAATTTATCAACGGCCTTTTGGTGGAATGACTACAGAGTTTGGAGATGGGCCTCCAGCCAATAGAACATGCTCTGCAGCTGACCGAACAGGGCACGCTATTTTACATACACTTTACCAGCAATCATTAAAAAATAAGGCTAAGTTTTTTATAGAGTACTTTGCGCTAGACCTTATTATGGATGAGCAAAATGGATGTCAAGGAGTAGTAGCATGGTCATTAGAAGATGGATGTTTGCATAAATTTAATGCTAAGAAAGTAGTTCTGGCTACCGGAGGATATGGTAGAGTATATTTTTCAGCTACATCAGCGCATACTTGCACAGGTGATGGAAACGCAATGGCACTTAGAGCAGGAGTTCCTCTTCAGGACATGGAGTTTGTTCAGTTCCATCCTACTGGAATTTATGGTGCCGGATGTTTAATTACTGAGGGAACTAGAGGTGAAGGAGGATATTTAACCAATAGTGAAGGAGAAAGGTTCATGGAACGATATGCTCCTAATGCAAAAGATCTTGCATCTAGAGATGTCGTGGCAAGATCTATGACTATTGAAATAAATGAAGGGAGAGGAGTAGGGTCAGAAAAAGATCATATATTTTTACATTTAAACCATTTAGATTCTAGCGTTATTTCTAAAAGATTGCCTGGAATTGCAGAGACTGCAAAAATATTTGCAGGAGTTGATGTTAATAAAGAGCCAATACCAGTAATTCCTACATGTCATTATAATATGGGTGGCATTCCTGCAAAATTTACAGGCGAAGTTGTAACAAATACTGATGGAAAAAATGATACTATTATTCCAAATTTATATGCAATCGGAGAGGCTGCATGTGTTTCGGTTCATGGAGCAAATAGATTAGGTTCTAACTCTTTATTAGACCTAGTTGTTTTTGGAAGAAGCGTTGCTCACCATATAGGTAAGGAAATGAAAAAAAATGGAAAGGCAACTTACGCTAAAAAAGGATCTGAGGAGTTTGCAATAGACAGATTTGATAAATTACTAAACTCTAAAGGAGAAATTCTTCCTGCAGAACTCAGACTAAATATGCAAAAAACTATGCAAAGCCATTGTGCTGTATTTAGAACAGGAGAAGGTTTGAAACAAGGATCTAATAAAATGGATGAGATATTAGAAAAAATTTCACATGTTAAAATCTCTGATAAGTCACTTATATGGAATACTGATCTGCTTGAAACAATAGAACTAGAAAACTTAATACAGCAAGCAGTTGTTACTGTGAAGTCAGCTGAAAATAGAAAAGAAAGCAGAGGGGCTCATGCAAGAGATGATTTTAGAGATAGAAATGATGAAGATTGGTTATTTCACTCATTAGCATGGTTGAAAGATAAAAAAACAAAATTAGGAACAAGGCCTGTTACTTTAAGAGCCATGTCAAATGAAGTACAGTCATTTCCTCCTAAAGCAAGAGTCTATTGAGGAACTATGGTCGAACTACTTCTACCCAAAAATTCTAAAGTAAAAAGTGGAAAAAACTTTGCAATAAAAGAAAAAGCTAAAACTAAAAAAGTCTTTTTAATATATAGATATAATCCTGATACCAAAGAAAATCCCAGAGTTGATAGATATGAATTGGACGTAAGTGATTGTGGTCCAATGGTTCTTGATGCTCTTATTACTATAAAAAATAAGGTTGATCCCACAATTACTTTCAGACGTTCTTGTCGTGAGGGTGTTTGTGGAAGCTGTGCAATGAATATTGATGGAACAAATACTCTTGCTTGTACCAAATATATTTCTGATGTTAAAGGGCCAATAAAAATTTATCCTCTTCCACATATGCCGGTTATAAAGGACTTAGTTCCTGATCTTTCTGGAGTTTATAAGCAATATAACTCTATAGACCCTTGGTTAAAAACAAAAAACAATAATCATAATGATAGAGAAAGAACTCAGTCTCCTAAAGAAAGAGAGGAGTTAGATGGTCTTTATGAATGTATTATGTGTTTCTGCTGTTCTACAAGTTGTCCTAGTTATTGGTGGAATGGAGATAAGTATTTAGGACCTGCAATACTGTTACAAGCTTGGAGATGGATAGCAGATACTAGAGACGAAGCAACAGATGAAAGATTAGATAAGTTGCAAGACTCTTTTAAATTATATAGGTGTCACACAATTATGAACTGCACTAAAACATGTCCTAAAGGTCTGAATCCTGCAAAAGCAATTTCTAACATCAAGAAAAAAATTCTGGCTAGAAATTGATCGGAGCAACTTATCTATTATTAGGAATAATAATACTATATTTTAGTGGAGAATATCTTGTCAGCGGTTCAGTAGCTTTAGCAAAACATCTTAGAGTACAACCATTTATAATAGCATTGACTTTAGTTGCATTTGGCACCTCAGCTCCAGAACTGGCCATATCAATAAACTCTGCTTTAAAAGGTTTACAAGGGATAACGCTTGGTAATATTGTTGGGTCTAATATAGCAAATGTATTATTTGCAGTACCTTTAGCATTTTTAATTAAAATTTCAAAAAAATCTGATGTAAGAACTAAAGACAGTATTTTTTTAGTTATTTTAACTTTAATATTTTCTACAATAATTTTTCTAGAAAAAAACCTTGAGTTAATTTTTGGAGTTTTTTCCTTACTCTTATTAATTTCTTATATTTTTTTTATTATTTATGAGGTTAAAGCTGAAAAGAGAAAAGTATATATCAGTAAGGAAGAGCAAATTAATTTATCAGCATTAAAAGCATCTTTTTTATCAATAGTTGGAATTTTAGGAGTAGTCATTGGAGCAGAAATTTTGGTTCGTGGTGCAGTTATAACAGCCGAGTTGCTAGGGATTAGCCAAACAATCATAGGTTTGACAATGGTTGCTGTTGGTACTTCCATACCTGAAGTAGCAACATCTATGATAGCTGCTTATAGAGGGCAAGTAAATTTTATACTAGGAGCTATTTTAGGATCAAATTTATTTAACATTTTAGGCATTACAGGTGTTGCTTCCATTCTGGCAACACTAGAAGTTTCTGATACTCTATCATATATTGATTTATTTTTTTTAATTTTATCGTCGATAATATTTCTAATTTTTTCAGTTTTTAGTAAGATTATTAATAGATCTTTACTAGTACTAATATTGATTTCTTATTTAATTTATGTTTTATTTTTATTTTTAGAGTTTTAACCTAAGGGAAATTATGAAAATTATTAAACATTATTTGAATGGACAAGATTATGATGGAGGTGATAGAACCTCAGATATTTTTAATCCTGCTACAGGAGAGGTTATATCTAAAGTACAGTTAGGAAACAAAAAAGTAGTTAATGAAACAATAGATATTTCATTAAAAGCTTTGGAAAATTGGACAACAACTACTCCAGCAAAAAGAGCTAGTATAATGTTTAATTACAAGAAGCTTTTAGAAGATAATGCTAATACTATAGCAGAATTAGTTTCTAAAGAGCATGGAAAGACAATAGAGGATGCTAAGGGTTCACTTCAAAGAGGCTTAGAAGTGGTTGAATATGCATGTGGTATTCCTAATTTGTTAAAAGGAGAGTTTTCAAGTCAAGTTGGAACAGGAATTGATACTTTTTCTATGAAACAGCCCTTGGGAATNTGTGTAGGTATAACNCCTTTTAATTTTCCAGTTATGATACCTTTATGGATGTTTCCANTGGCAACTGCATGTGGTAATGCATTTATACTNAAACCGTCAGAAAGAGATCCTTCTAGCACCCTAAAATTAGTAGAGCTATATGAAAAAGCTGGAGCACCAAAAGGGCTTGTAAATGTTATTAATGGGGATAAAGAAGTGGTCGATGCATTAATTGAAAATAAAAATATTTCTTCTATAAGTTTCGTTGGGTCTAGTAAAGTTGCTTCATATATTTATCAAAAATCTGCTTCTTATAATAAGAGAGTTCAGGCTTTGGGGAGCGCAAAGAATCATATGGTTGTTATGCCAGATGCAGATGTAGAGCAGGCATCCGATGCTTTAATAGGTGCCGCATTCGGTTCTGCAGGCGAAAGATGCATGGCTATATCGGTAGCTGTTGCAGTAGGAAATGTAGCGGATGATTTAATCAAAAGCATCACGCCAAAAATAAATCAAATTAAAGTAGGTCCATATAATGACAAAAATTCAGAGATGGGACCTGTCGTAAGCAAGCAAGCCTTAGATAGAATAAAGTCTTTAATTTCTAGTGGAGTAGACGACGGTGCTGATTTACTAATAGATGGTCGAGATATTAAGTTACAAGGATATGAAAGTGGTTATTTCATAGGACCTTGTTTATTTGATAACGTAAAAACTAATATGAGTATATATAAGGAAGAAATTTTTGGGCCTGTCCTTAGTATAGTAAGAGCAGATAATTATGACCAAGCATTGAAGTTAGTAAAAGAAAATCCTTACGGTAATGGCTGTTCAATCTTTACTAGAGATGGTGACACGGCTAGGGATTTCTCAAACGAGGCAAATATAGGAATGATTGGAGTAAATATTCCTATTCCAGTTCCCGTTGCATATTATAGTTTTGGAGGATGGAAGAATTCAATTTTTGGTGGCCATAATGCATATGGAATGGAAGCGATAAGATTTTATACAAAAGTAAAGACAGTAACTTCTAAGTGGCCGCAAGGTATTAGACAAGGGGCAGAGTTTAAAATGCCAACACTTGGATAATTAAATGGTCAATAATAAATTCATTAATTACTATAACTTTGCAGTAGAAAAAAAAAATTGAGTCGCATGTATTTCAGATTGAATTAGTAAAAAGACTCAATGAAGTCTTTGAGTTAGTTTTTTCTTCTAAAAAATTTTATTCTAGGTTTACTAAAAATAATAAAACAAGTACTTACGTATTTGGTCTTCCTGGTGGCGGCAAAACCTACATAGCTAACATTTTTTTGAAATTTTTAAAAGAAAACAATTTAGAAAAAAAAATTTTAAGAGTTCATTTTCAAGAATTTATGTCAATGGTACATAAACAAGTTAATTTACTTAGAGAAGAAAAATCTAAAAAACCTTTGGAAAAAATTGCTACTAAAATATCAAAAAAATATAAATTAATTTGTTTTGATGAGCTGGAAATAATAGATATCGCTGATGCAATGATAGTTTCAAAGTTGTTTAAAGCGTTACTTGAAAAGAATATTTGTTTTATAATAACATCAAACTTTATACCAAAAGATTTGTACAAACATGGCCTTCAAAGAGATCAATTTGCTCCATTTATAAATATCATTGAAACAAGGATGTGTTTAGTAAAAATAAATAATAATCTTGACCTTAGAGAAAAAGAAAAAAAAAATTTTAAGAATTTTTTTTACAAGTATCCTTTGAATAAAAATTCTCATAATGCATTTTATAATATTTTAAATTCACTACAAAAAAACTACAAATTCAAGACTACATCAATTAAATCTCTAGGAAGAAATTTAGTTTTTGATAAGACACTAAATAAAATAGTTGTAGTTGATTTTAAATTCATTTGTTCTTATAAGTTTTCACCAAACGATTATATTGCAATGTCAGGAGTTTTCGAATGGTTTTTAATTGATGATATTCCTGTTTTAGATAAGAATATGTATAATGAGGCAAGGAGATTTATTACCTTAATTGATATTATTTATGAAAAAAAAAATAACCTAGTTATAAGAGCAGAGAAAAATATAGAAAACATTTTTATTTTAAAAAAAAATAAAGAACTTCCATTTCTTAGAACAGCTTCTAGAATAAAGGAAATGACTACAAAAGCTTGGGTTAAAAATAGAAAAGGAGAATAAAGTGGCAAGAAAAAAAATCAGTTTAATAGGAGCAGGAAATATAGGAGGTACTTTAGCTCATCTTATTGGATTAAAAGAATTAGCAGATGTTATTTTATTAGATATTGCTAAAGGTATACCACAAGGTAAAAGTTTAGATATTGCCGAATCTTCACCAGTAGATGGATTTGATGTTGACCTGACTGGTTCAAATAACTTTTCTAGAATTAAAAACTCCGATGTAATAATCGTTACCGCAGGGTCTCCAAGAAAGCCTGGCATGTCTAGAGATGATTTAATTGAAATTAATTTAAAAGTAATGAAAAACGTTGGTGAGGCTATAAAAAAATATAGTCCAGGGTCCTTTGTCATATGTATAACTAACCCGCTAGATGCAATGGTTTGGGCTTTAAGAGAGTTTTCTAAATTGCCACATCAAAAGGTAGTTGGTATGGCTGGAGTTTTAGACAGTGCAAGGTTTAGATATTTTATTGCAAATCATATGAAAGTTTCAGTTGAAGATGTATCTGCATTTGTATTAGGTGGTCATGGAGACACAATGGTCCCATTGGTAAGGTTTTCTAATGTAGGAGGCATCCCCCTTCCAGAATTAGTTAAAATGAAATTAATAGATAATAAAAGTGTAAATAAAATTGTTGAAAGAACAAGATCAGGAGGAGGAGAGATAGTTAGCTTATTAAAAACTGGGTCAGCATTTTATGCACCAGCTTCGTCTGCTTTAGCTATGGCTGAGTCTTTTTTAAAGGATAAAAAAAGAATATTGCCTTGTGCGGCATTTTTGAATGGAGAGTATGGTGTTAAAAATTTCTATGTAGGTGTACCTGTTATTATAGGTAAAAAAGGAGTAGAAAAAGTCATTGAAGTAAAACTAAACTCAGAAGAAAAGAAAATGTTTGTCAAATCAGTAAAATCAGTTAAAAATCTTATTAATATAGTAAAAAAAATAAAAACAAAAATCTAAAATGAATATACATGAATATCAAGCTAAAAACTTATTTAGAGAATACGGCCTTAACATTCTTAAAGGAAACGTTGCGTTTTCTTCTGAAGAGGCAGTTGATATAGCAAAAAAAATTGATTCTGCTAAATGGGTAGTTAAAGCTCAAATTCATGCCGGTGGCAGAGGAAAAGGAGGAGGGATAAAAATTGCCAACTCTTTGAAAGAAGTTAAAGAACTATCTGAGTCTATTTTAGGAATGAATCTGGTAACACCACAAACTGGTGCAAAAGGAAAAAAAGTTCTTAAAGTTTATATAGAGCAAGCATGTGAAATAAAAAAAGAATTTTATTTAGGTATAGTCCTAGATAGATCCAAAGGAAAGTTTGTAATGATGGCTTCTACAGAAGGTGGTATGGATATAGAGAAAGTTGCAGAAGAGACACCAGAAAAAATATTTAAGGTTTTGATAGATCCATCAGAAGGAATAAAAGATTATCAAATAAGACAGCTAGGCTTTAATTTACTCTTACCTAAGGAGGCTTTGAAAAGTTTTTCAAAACAAGTTAATTTATTATCTAAGTTGGCAAGTGAAAAAGATTTTACTTTAGTGGAAATTAACCCTTTAATCTTAACAAATCAAAATGAAGTAATGGCATTAGATGCCAAAGTAAATATTGATGATAATGCTTTATTTAGAAATCAAGACTTAAAGGATCTTCTTGATGAAACAGAAGTAGACCCAAAAGAATTGGAAGCTGAGAAATATGATCTTAGCTATGTTAAGCTTGATGGTAAAATAGGTTGTATGGTTAATGGAGCTGGATTAGCAATGGCAACTATGGATATTATAAAATTAAAAGGTTCTTCACCAGCTAACTTTCTTGATGTAGGAGGAGGTGCTTCCAAAGAAAAAGTTAAAGGAGCTTTTCAAATAATTATTTCTGATAAGGACGTAGAGGCAATATTGGTAAATATTTTTGGAGGAATAATGAGGTGTGATATTATTGCAGAAGGAATTGTCGAAGCAGCAAAAGAAATTAATCTAAATAAACCGTTAGTTGTGAGGCTAGAGGGAACTAATGTAGAAGAAGGTAAAAAAATTTTACAAGAGTCTAATTTAGATATTATTGCTGCTTCTGATTTAGAGGAGGCTGCTGAAAAAATAGTTAAAGTAGTAGAAGGTAACTAAAAAAATATGTCAATTTTAATAAATAAAGTTACAAAAGTAATTTGTCAGGGATTTACTGGGTCTCAGGGAACTTTCCATTCTGAGCAGGCAATTCAGTATGGGACTAATTTGGTCGGGGGAGTAACTCCTAATAGAGGAGGAGAAAAACATTTGGGATTGCCTGTATTTAATACAGTTATAGAAGCTAAAGAAAAAACTGATGCTAATGCTACTGTTATCTATGTTCCTCCACCATTTGCTGCAGATGCTATCTTAGAGGCTATAGATTCTGAAATAGAACTAATAGTTTGCATTACTGAAGGAATTCCTCAACATGATATGACTAAGGTTTATAATAAGTTATTACAATCAAAAAGTAGGCTTGTTGGCCCTAATTGTCCTGGAGTGATTACTCCTGAAGAATGTAAAATTGGAATTATGCCAGGGCATATTCATTCAAAAGGTAATGTAGGAATAGTTTCTAAATCAGGCACCTTAACTTATGAAGCAGTATATCAAACCTCGCAAATAGGGCTTGGACAGTCTTCATGTATAGGTATTGGAGGAGATCCTATCCCTGGTACAAACTTCATAGATATTATAGATCTATTTCTAAAAGATAGCGAAACAAGTTCTATTATTATGATAGGCGAAATTGGAGGTAATGCAGAAGAAGATGCTGCAGATTTTATAAAAAAATCTAAAATTAAAAAACCTATGGTTGCGTTTATAGCAGGGTTAACAGCACCTAAAGGAAAAAGAATGGGCCATGCTGGTGCAATAATAGCTGGTGGTAAAGGTACAGCAGAAGATAAAATAGAAGCATTAAAATCAGCGGATGTAAAAATTTCTATGTCACCTGCTTTAATGGGAAAAACACTTTATGAATTGTTGAAATGAGGAGATAGTGACACAGCAATCTAATCTAAACGTAATTAAAAATTATTATGAAATTTTTCTAAATCAACCTGAAGATTTAGATAAAAAATGGAGAATATTTTTTGAGGATTTAGATAGTGAAGCTTCTGAATTTTTAAAAAATAATAGCTTTAATGATGAACCTTCAAGTAAGTACAATAAAAAACATATTAAACATGATTATAAAGAAAACGAATATACTACTAATTCACTAAGAGCCAGACTTTTAATCAGAGCATACAGAATAGCCGGTCACTTGAAGGCAGATTTAGATCCACTTAATTTGGCTGAAAAAAAATATATCCCTGATTTAGATCCAAAAACTTATGGTTTGAATGATAGTGAAATGGAAAAAGAAGTTTTTATAGATGGGGTATTTGGTATTAACGAAATAAGACTAGATGAATTAATAAAAATACTAGAAAAATATTATTGTGGAAAAATTGGAACACAGTTTATGCATATTCAAGATAAAGAGCAAAGAGATTGGATTATGGATAAAATAGAAAATATAAAACCCGAAGAAATATTCACAGATAAAGGAAAGAAAGCTATTTTGGAGAGACTTACAGCAGCAGAATTCTTTGAAACCTTTTTAGATAAAAAATATACAGGTACAAAAAGATTCGGGTTAGAGGGAGGAGAGTCACTTATTCCTGCTTTAGAACAAATACTAAAATATGGTGGGAAAAATGGAATTGAAGAAGTAGTGTTAGGAATGCCACATAGAGGAAGATTAAATGTTTTGGCTAATTTTATGGGAAAGCCTTTTTCTGCTATTTTTTCAGAATTTCAAGGTAATGCATCTAATCCAGATGATGTACAAGGTTCTGGTGACGTAAAATATCATTTGGGAACTTCTTCTGACAGAAGCTTTGAAAATATTAATGTTCATTTATCATTAACTGCTAATCCTTCCCATCTAGAGGCAGTAAACCCTGTAGTTGTAGGAAAGGTTAGGGCAAAGCAAGACCAAAAAAATGATGTTGATAGAAAAAAAGTTGTGGGGTTGTTGATGCATGGAGATGCAGCTTTTTCTGGACAAGGCTTAGTACCTGAAACATTAGATTTATCAGGCCTTAAAGGTTATAAGACAGGAGGTACTATACACTTTATAGTAAACAATCAAATTGGATTTACTACTAGCCCAACCTTCTCAAGATCAGGACCATATTGTTCAGACGTGGCATTAATGGTTGAAGCCCCAATCTTTCATGTGAATGGAGACGATCCTGAAGCTGTTGTATACGCTGCTAGAATTGCTACTGAGTTTAGACAAAAATTTAATAAAGATGTAGTGATAGATATGTTTTGTTATAGAAGACAGGGACACAATGAAAGTGATGAACCAGCTTTTACGCAACCTCTAATGTATGAAAAAATTAGAAGTCATCCTACAACTAGAGAGATTTATGCTAGCAAACTAATTGATGAAAAAGTACTTGATAAGAATGAGGTTGATAAGCTTTTGGAAGAATGGTCAGAGAAATTAGAAAAAGATTTAGAGGTAGGAAAAAATTATAAACCTAATAAAGCCGATTGGTTGGAGGGGTCATGGACAGGTTTTGAGTCAAAAGGTATAGTCAAGCCTAATATTATTACAGGACTACCCTTAAAGACTTTAAAAGAATATGGGGTAAAACTTGCTAAAATTCCTCAGGGGTTTGAAGTTAATAGAAAAGTGCAAAGAGTTTTGCAGAAAAGATTAAAAACAATTTCTGATGGAAAAGATATTGATTGGGCATGTGCGGAGTCTCTAGCTTTTGCATCTCTTCTCTATGAGGGAGTAAATGTACGATTATCAGGACAAGATTGTGGAAGAGGAACTTTTTCTCAAAGACATGCAATTTTAGTTGATCAAAAAAGTGAAGAAAAATTTTCTACTTTAAATAATTTTTTACAAAATGGAAGCAGAGTTGAAATAGTAGACAGCCCTCTTTCTGAGGCTGCTGTTTTAGGTTTCGAATATGGTTATACATTAGCAGACCCCAATACTTTAGTTCTCTGGGAGGCTCAGTTTGGTGATTTTGCGAATGGAGCCCAATTAATTATTGATCAATTCATAGTGTCCGGAGAGTCAAAATGGTTAAGAATGTCAGGAGTAACAATTCTTCTTCCCCATGGATATGAAGGGCAAGGACCAGAACATTCGTCAGCTAGAATAGAAAGATACTTGCAGATGGCTGCAGAAGATAATATTCAAGTTGTAAATTGTACTACTCCAGCAAACTATTTTCATGTCCTGAGAAGACAAATGTTAAGAAAGTTTAGAAAGCCATTAATTATCTTTACTCCAAAGTCATTACTTAGAAAGAAAGAAGCAGTCTCAAAATTAGATGATATGGGCGAAAACAAAAAGTTTAAAAAAATTATAGTAGAAGGTGAAAATAAAAATATTAAGAAAGTGATTTTTTGTTCAGGAAAAATATTTTATGACATAAGAGAAAAGATTAATAACGAACAACTCTCGACTACTTTAATTATCAGAATAGAACAACTCTATCCTTTTCCTAGTGATCTTTTAATAGAAGAATTAAAGAAATGTGAAAATGCAAGTTTTTTTTGGTGCCAAGAAGAACCAAAAAATATGGGGCCATGGTACTTTATACAACCACTATTACTTAAACTGCTTAACGATGCCAAAGTAAATAATCAATACTTAAAATATGTAGGGCGAAAAGAGTCTGCATCTACAGCAACTGGATTATTTAAAAAGCACCTTGAAGAACAAGACAAAATTATAGAAACTTTATTTGACAGCAAATCATGAAAAAAATAGAAATACAAGTTCCTTCCTTAGGGGAGTCAATTACAGAAGCAACCGTAGCAAAATGGTTTTTTAAAAAAGGAAACAAGGTAAAAAAAGACGACATCTTATTAGAGCTTGAAACAGATAAAGTTTCTCAAGAAATCTATGCAGCAGATAGTGGAACATTATTTGAAGTTTTTTTTCAAGAAGGAGATGATGTTAATATCGGTGATACCTTAGGTTCTATTCAACTATTAGATCAAGAATTAGCTAGTAAAGATAAAGAAGAAGAAAAAAAAGTTAAAAATAATAATGAAGATAAGAAATCTGTTTCAGAATTAATAGTTCCATCTTTAGGAGAGTCTATTACTGAAGCTACGATAGGAAAATGGATGAAAAGTTTAGGGCAAGAAGTATTCAAAGGAGAACCTTTAGTAGAAATAGAAACTGATAAAGTTACACAAGAACTTTATGCAGAAGATAATGGAATTATAAAAGAACTTTTGTTCAAAGAGCAAGAAGAGGTGAAAATTGGAGAAGTGATAGCAATATTAGAATTGAAAGATACTCTAGTAAACTCTAAAAAAGATTTTTCTGAAAAAAGTAAAGTTAATGAAGATAAAAGAAGTATAAGTAAGATAACCGCAGAGAAAAAATCAGAAACTGAGATATTAGATAACGATTTGGATCCAACAGCGGTAAAAAGAACTGGTATAGGTAATAAAGTTACTATGTTAGATTTAGTAGAATTTTCTAATGATCTATCTTTTTCTCCAGCTGCGAAAAAAAATATAAGAGAAAAAAATGTAAATATTAATGATTTACAAAGCGCTAATAGGGTAACAAAAATGGACTCATTAGATTCTTTTAAAAATTTTTCACAAGAAGACAATGAAGCATTAGAAAGCACAGATAATGTAAAACCGCTCAGCAAGTTAAGACAAAGTATAGCGAGTAGATTGAAACAAGCACAAAATACAGCCGCAATGCTTACAACATTTAATGAAATTGATATGTTTAAAATAATAGAAATTAGAAAAAAATATAAAGATAAGTTTTTAGAAAAGCATGGCGTAAAGCTTGGGTTTATGTCTCTTTTTACAAAAGCAGCAATAACAGTTTTAAAAGAGATACCTGAAATAAATGCTGAAATAAAGGAAAGCTCTATTATATATAAAAATAGATATGATATAGGTATTGCTGTGGGTACAGAAAGAGGTCTTTATGTTCCTGTAATTAGAAATGCTGATAAAATGTCATTTGCAAATATTGAAAGTGAAATATTAAAATATGGAAAAATGGCAAAAGAAAATAAACTGACTATGGAACATATGAAAGATGGAACTTTTACTATATCAAATGGAGGTGTCTATGGATCAATGTTATCAACACCTATTTTAAATGCACCTCAGTCAGGAATATTAGGTCTTCATAACATAGTAAAAAGACCCTGGGTAGTAAATGGTCAAATAGAAATTAGACCTATTATGTATGTTGCACTTACATATGATCATAGAATAGTAGATGGTAAAGAAGCTGTAACATTTTTAGTGCGAGTAAAGGAAATTATTGAAAATCCAGAACAAATGATGTTTGACTTATGAATGCTGAAAAACAGTATGATTTGATAGTAATTGGAGGGGGTCCTGGAGGATATGTGGCTGCAATAAGGGCAGCTCAACTATCGCTTAGAGTACTTTGTATTGAAAAAAGAAAGTCTTTAGGTGGTACGTGTCTAAACGTTGGGTGTATACCATCAAAGACTTTATTGCATTCATCATACTTATATAACTTAAGCAAGAAACATTTTGTTGATATTGGCATAGATATAAAAGGAGAAGTCAAAGTAGACCTGAATAAGATGATGAGAAATAAGTCTGATGCGGTAAAAAAATTGACTGACGGTATAGAGTTTTTGTTTAAGAAAAATAATGTTTCTTTTTTAGAAGGGTCTGCAAAAATTGTTGAAAATAATACAGTGTCTGTTAATGGTGAAAGGTTTAATGCTAAAAATATTTTGATCGCAACTGGATCTGTCCCATCAAACATTAAAAATGTTGAAATAGATGAAAGAGATATAGTTTCATCTACAGGTGCTTTGGAGTTTAAAAGTGTTCCAGAAAATTTGGCTGTAATTGGGGGAGGGTATATAGGGTTAGAGCTAGGATCAGTTTGGAAAAGGCTAGGATCTAATGTCACAATTATAGAATTTTCTGAAAATATTGTTCCAACTATGGATACAGATACAGCTGGTATTTTTTTTAAAACCTTGAAAGGTCAAGGGTTAAAATTTTTGCTTAATACTGGTGTTGAGAAAGCAAAAAAGAAAAGCAATAAAGTTTTTTTAGATTGTTTAAATAATATTGAAAATATTAGAGAAGAATTATCTTTTGATAAAGTATTGGTGTCTGTAGGCAGACGACCATACCATGATGGACTAGGTATTGAAGAATTAGGAATTAAAATTAATAAAAAAAATAATACAATAGAAGTTGATAATAACTTTCAAACTTCTGTTCCTAATATTTTTGCTATAGGAGATGTCATTGAAGGCCCAATGCTTGCACATAAAGCAAGCGCTGAAGGACATATTTTTGCTGAAAGGATTGCTGGAAATAATCCAGTTTTAAACTATGGCTGCATACCCGCTGTAATTTATACTGAGCCAGAAGTTGCCTGGGTTGGTCCAACGGAAAAAGAATTGCAAGAAAAGGGTATTGAATACAAAAAAGGAGTTTTTCCTTTTACAGCTAATGCTAGAGCTAAAACTACAGGAGATACTGAAGGAAATATAAAAATATTATCACACCCTAGAAATGATAAGATAATAGCGGTTCATATTATAGGGGCTCATGCAGGGGAATTAATTGGAGAGGCAGCTACTGCTTTAGAGGCTGGACTAAGTGCAGAGGACATAGCATTGATTTGTCATGCTCATCCTACTTTATCAGAGTCTATGAAGGAAGCTGCATCATTAGCATCTATAGGAAAGACCTTGCATTTCTAGCAAGCTTTTCAAAAGCTTATCTTTGCTCTGGGATGAGTTTTATTATATGTTTGATTTACGAATTGGTTAGAAACTTTCAGATAATGTTGAGTAGTAGAAAGACTTGAATGCCCCAACATTAACTGAAGTGTTCTTAAGTCAACTCCATTTTTCAATAAGTGCGTAGCAAAGCTATGTCTTAGTGAATGAGGAGTTACATTGATATCTAAGTCTAATTCGTTTCTCAAGTTATAAAAAAATTTTTGAAAGTATCTAGGAGTAATTTTTTTTCCATTAAAATTGATAAATATATTATTACAGTAACTCACTTTTATTTTAGATCTTTCCAATACCCATTCTGATAAAACTTTCTTTACTTGAGGAATGAGTGGTATTAGCCTTTCTTTTTTTCCTTTTCCTAAAATTACTATATAATCATTTTTAATATCATTAGTTTTTAATGATAAAGCTTCACTTATTCTAAGCCCAGCCCCCCATAAAAGTATAACAAATGCTTTATTTCTTAGTTTTACAATAGTATTTTTTTCTTCATTAATTCTAGCTATAAACTTTTTTATTTGGTTGTCAGACAATGGTCTGGGTAAACTTTTAGGAATTTTAGGAGAAGAAAGTTGGAATATCAAAGAATTTTCTAACTTTTTATTTAAAATACAGTAATTAAAAAAAGACTTTACACTGGCCCTTGCTCTGGCCAAGGATTTTGCTCCTATCAATATATTCTTAGAGCTTAAAAAAGAAATCCAAGATCTATAATCTTGGACTTTTAAATTATTTAATATTGATAAACTAACTTTATTGTCTTCATAATGTAATCTCAAAAAATTCAAAAAATATTTAAAATCATATCCATATGATAATGCAGTATTTTTAGAGAGATTTCTAAAGGTAAGCAACCATTTCTGCCAATCTTCATAAGTAGTAAATAATTTTTTATCTGATAATTCTTCAATGCTTTTAAAAGAATCTTTTAAATTTCTACTCAAAATTTTTGTCCGGTTTTCTTCCAGTCATTCATAAAGGTAGCTAATCCAACATCTGTTAAAGGGTGCTTTATCATTTGATATATAATATTAGGAGGAATGGTAGCAACATGAGCACCTGCAGACGCAACTTGTGATACTTGTAGAGGACTTCTTATTGATGCCGCTAATACTTCTGTCTTTATATCTTGTTTATGAATATTATAAATGTTTACTATATCCTTAATGAGATTTAAGCCAGGTGTACCTATGTCATCTAATCGACCTATAAAGGGTGATATGTAAGTAGCCCCAAGTTTTCCAGCAAGGAGTGCTTGTGAGGCAGAAAAACATAATGTCACGTTAACTTTTATATTACTGGAGCTTAGTTTTTTACAGGCTATCAATCCATCTGCAGTAAGTGGCACCTTAACAACAATGTTGTTAGAAATTTTAGCTAATTCAATACCTTGATCTATCATATCTTGACTTTTTATGCTTGTAACTTCTGCAGAAATAGGTCCTTTAACTATAGAACTAATTTCTTTAATTACCTCTCTAAAGTCTTTTCCAGATTTGTATATTAAAGTAGGGTTTGTAGTAACTCCATCAACTAAACCAAGTTCAGATAGGGATTTAATTTCTTCAATCTCTGCGGTATCAATAAAAAATTTCATAGCACAAAAGTAAATTAAATATTATTATTTAAGAAAATGATAAAAAAAGAAAGAAAAAAAAAAGTCAAGATAACTACTATGATATTTTAGTAGCATCAAATATCAATCAAAATCTAACATATAAATCCTACAACCGATTGCAGGAAGGAATAATTGTACAGGTCACTTTAAGAAAAAAAAAAGTACTTGGGTTAATAATAAAAAAAATAAATAAGCCAAAAAGTAATTTTACAATTAAGGTAATTGAAAAAGAATATTTAAATAAAAAATTTAATAAAAATTTAATTAATTTTTATAGTTGGTTGGTATATTATTATCATTTAAATGCAGGCTTAGCATTAAAGTTATTTTTACCAAATCAAAAAGTTATTGAGTTAGCTAAAACTGAAAAACTTTTTATAGCATATAAGAATTTTCAAGCAGGTTTAGGTAAAGCCGAAAATAATATTTTAAAATTTCTTTATTATAATCCAAAAACAAAACAAGAAATTATTAAAAAGCTTAAGGTTAAAAAAAATGTAATTGACTATTTGAAGGAAAAAAATTTTATTTTGGAAAAGCAAAATAATTTATTGGAGCAAACTATAAGTTTTAAAAATATTTCACTAAAAAAACTTTCTCAAGATCAGATTGATGCTTATGAGAAGCTTAAAAGCAAGGTTAATATAAAAAATAAAAAACCTATTCTTTTAGATGGTGTTACTGGTTCAGGAAAAACTGAAATTTACTTTAAAGTTATTAAGGACATTTTAAATCTT
>PCCU01000020.1 GCA_002732015.1 Candidatus Pelagibacterales bacterium | reverse complement strand
AAAAATACTTATATCATTATTAAGTTTTCTTGTTAAACTATTGTTATCTTTAGTAAATTTAGTTTCTAAATCTCCTTTCATAAGGCCTAACCAGTTTTTATACGCTAATACTTTATCTTCTGCATCAACTGTGGCAACACTATCTTCACAATCCATTATAGTCGATATCGCAGATTCTAATATTATATCTGCTATATGAGCAGCATCATATTTACCAATATTATGAGAAGGATCAATTAATATTCTAATTTTC
The DNA here is from genome assembly GCA_002732015.1 of Candidatus Pelagibacterales bacterium. GTDB lineage: Bacteria > Pseudomonadota > Alphaproteobacteria > TMED109 > TMED109 > JAYYAX01. The sequence goes on along the minus strand of PCCU01000020.1, from coordinate 13,840 downwards.
AGTTTATTTTTTTCTAAAATAATTTCTGATAATATATTTTCTTTATTTAATCTGTAACCGAAATACTGTTTGACCTCTAAAAGAGTATATTTATTATCATCTTGTCCTATAACTTCGACTAAGTTAGAAGAGACCTGAATACTTTTAATATTATTCCAAGAATAATTTTTTAGTGGGAATTCTTTGTCTAAATAATCCCTAGCGTATTTTATTACCTCTGCTCCCCTACTTTCTTCATATGGTCCCTGTTTGGGCAAACTTCCCATTAAATCTGTACCATAGAGAGCATCATAAAGGCTTCCCCATCTGGCATTTGCAGCATTCAGAGCGTATCTTGCATTAGTAATAGGAACTACTAACTGAGGGCCACAAATAGTAGCTATTTCAGGGTCAGTATTTGCCGTTTCTATATTAAAAGGCTCTCTTTCTGGAACTAAGTAACCAATTTCTTGCAAAAAACTCTTATACTCATCATATAAAATATTATTTTTTTTATTTTTATGCCACTCATCTAATTTTTTTTTTATAGTATTTCTAGTTTTAAGTATTTCCTTATTTTTAATAGAAAACTTCGTTATGTAGTCATTAAAGTTTTTCCAAAAATAGTCACTTTCTAATCCAGCTTCATTTAAAACATCATTATCTATAAAATCTGCAAGTATTGTATCTACCTTTAACCCAAACTTATTAACTCTATTAACCATTAAAGACCTTTCAAAATGTAAATTATATTTGCTATATATTAATGTTATATATAATTAATAAGTTTATTAAAAGTTTTAAATAAAATAATCTTTTGAGAATAGCTATATGAATGAAAGAATAACAGTCGCTCAAATTGGACACCCAATACTTAGAAAAAAAACTCTAGAAGTAAAATTTAATAAAATTTCATCAAGTAATTTAAAGAATATAATTGATAAATTAATATTAAGCATGAGAAGTCTAAATGGAGCAGGACTAGCCGCAAACCAAATTTTTTATAATTTACGAATTTGTGTTATTGAATTAGAAAATAATAAGCGATATAAACATCTTCCTAATATACCTTTAACTATTTTAATAAATCCAAAGATTAAAGTTTTAAACAAGAAGTTTACATTTGATTCTTATGAAGGTTGTTTAAGTGTGCCAAATCTCAGAGGTATTGTTAAAAGATATACAAACATACAAGTGGATTACTATGATGAAAATAAAAAATTTCATTCAAAAAAGATATTAGGATTTCCAGCAATTGTATATCAACATGAAATCGACCATTTGGATGGGATATTATTTACTGATAAAGTTTATAATAATAAATCACTAGTTTCTTATCAAAATTATAAAGTTTACCATGAGAAAAAATATCTGGAAAGAATACAAAAAAAATTTAGTAAAGATAAATATTGAAAATTGGTATTAGTAAATTAATGAAAATTTAGAAACTAAGGTTTTATAAACTTCAAAGTCATTCTATCACTTTCTCCTATCATAAGATATTTTTCTTTATTTTTATCTTTAAGCTTTAATGTTGGAGGAAGTGTCCATACGCCTTTTGGGTAATTTTTTTTATCTTTTTTGTTTGCATTAATTTCTGATTTGTCTACTAATATAAAACCCACTTCTGTTGCTAACTTTATTGCAAGACTCTCCGTAACATAGCCGGAAGCTTTCATTTTAGATATATTAAAATTTTCTGGGGCTCTATGCTCTACTACACCAAATATTCCACCTTTTTTAAGTGCATTAAAAGAAACTTGAAATACATTTTTTAAATACCCACTCTTCAACCAATTATGAAGATTTCTAAATGTAACCACCATATCTACTGAACTATCTTCTGTTAATTTAACTGGAGGCATGGATAATACTGACATTTTAATTTTTTTAAAATCATTATTATACTTTACTCTTTCTTCAAAACCTCTTCGCATCCTTGCTCTCCAATCAGATTCTTTTGGATTAAAGTGTGCTGCTATCAGTAGCCCATTTTCTTTTAGGTAAGGTGCTAATATTTCTGTATACCATCCACCTGGAGAATTTCCACCACTTGGCTGTAGCTCTATTACCTTCATATTTTGCTTAATTCCAAAAAATAATAAAGTTTCTTCAGGGTTTCTGTACTTATCTCTTAATACATATTCAGGCGTTCTATTTTCACTTTTAATGACTTTGTTTAGTAATACATCAGCATGTACATAATTGCATATAAAAATTATCCAGATAAAGGTAAAAGAAGAAATAAATCTCATATTATTTTAATATCATAACTGTATTTTTTTATAAAGAACATAGTAGATAACAAAATACATTTTATTTAAAAATCAATTTTAATTAATTTTTCTTTTAGAGTAAGATAACCTTTATAATCTCCTTCTAATACCTTTTTAAAAATTTCATCAGAAGAGTCAATGCCACCTGTAAAAACTCCGTATGCTGGTAAAATTATCTTAGATTTTCCAACCAAAAAACAAGGCCGAGATATTTTTTTCTTAAAGAACTTTACAGTTGCTTTAGGGTGATAGTGTCCGCTAAATTCATTAGTAATATTTTTTTCAGATTTATGAACAAAATTTATGTCGTCTATATTATATTTTATGCATATTTTGGCATTCTTAGGTTTAAGACTGCCATCATGATTGCCAACTATCCAAATTACTTGGTATTTAGCACACAAATTTTCTAAATAATTATGTAGTTTATTATTTATTCTTTTCATTCCATCCTTATCATGAAATATATCACCTAAAAATATAACTTTATTAACATCTAAATTATTTAAAGTTTTACTTAGTTTATACAAAGTTTCAAAACTATCGTAGGGTGGTAGAAAGTTTCCTAACCTAGCTAAAAAAGAGGATTTTTCCAAATGTAAATCACCTAAAATTAAGGTCTTATTAATTGGCCAGTAAATAGAGCCATCAGGTAATAGTAAAAAAAAATTATTTGCAAAATTTATTCTAATCAATTTTATAAGCCTCATTTACTAATTCTTGCTCTATATTCTCCTCTTTATAAGAGATAATTTTTTCTTTTGAAATTTTTTCACTATAAAATTCCATAATAATTGATACTGCAAATGGAGATATACTTTTTAGGTTATTGTGAATTATTTTATATCTTATGTTATTAATAAATTTTGTTAATTTATCTAGACCAACTAAATTATTTAACACTTCATCTTTAGTTATCTTTATAAGTATATGATTCTTTTCATATTTCTCTAAAACATCATATATTATATCAGAGCTAAAATTAGTTTGTTTATAGCTTTTTACTTTACCTGGAAGTTTTCTGTCTATTAAACCAGCAATTATAGCAACGCTTTTGAAATGTTTTTTAAGAATAGAAGTATTATTTAGCCATGTAATAAGGCCTTTATCTAATAATTTCTTGTTAAATAATTGTTTAATTTTTTTAAATTCTTTTACAGATGATATTGCTATTGAATAATCTGATGCAGTAAATGCTAAAGGCTGACAATTGTCTTCTTCTAATCTTCTCATAATCAGCATTCCTAATGTTTGATTAGCATTTCTACCCAAAAAAGTATAGCAAACAATATAAAAAATATCTTTTCTAATAAATGTTTCAACTAATAATCCATTTCTGGGAGGCAGAGATGATTGCTTTTTTTGAAGAATTATCCAATGTTTGATTTGTTCTGGTAAGTTATAATTTTTATAATTTTCTATTAACCCTATTACAGCATTTGCAAGATATGTGCTTAATGGTAGGTTGCCTCCAACATAAGAAGGTATTTTAGGTGATTTTCCCTTTGATATTTTTACCTCTACACCCTTCTCAGTAAATTTATCTAAACTTAAAATTTGTCCTGCGAACAAGAAGGTATCTTCTTTTTGTAATTGATTAATAAAGTAATCCTCTATTATGCCTAGTTTCTTATTTTTTAAATAAACTGGTACCATTTCTGACTCTACTATAGTGCCTAGATTCATTCTATATTTTCTTATTAAACTTTTATTAGCTATAGAAAAAAAGTTTTTACTTTTTTTAAGTCTAGAAAATAAATTATAATTTTTTAAAACATAACCTCCAGTATGAACAAAGTTTAAGACGCTATTAAAGTTTTTTCGAGTAAGTCTTCTGTATGGCCATGCTAGCTTTACGTTTTGGTAAAGTTCATTTGCATTAAATGAAACACTACAAGCTACTCCATTAATGTGTTGAGCTAGCACATCCAAACCACCTGTTTTTTCTTCTGTATCTTCAAAGATATTTTTATTTAAAACATCTTTAGCAGCTAAACATTCAAGATACTCAAATTTATTAGTAGGAACTAGCACCGCTTCTGATACTTTATTAACTGCATGATTGCTTCTGCCTATTCTTTGAATAATTCGAGAGATTCCTTTTGGAGCTCCTATTTGCATCACTAAATCAACATTTTTCCAATCAAGTCCTAACTCTAAAGAACTAGTTGCCACTATACAATTTAGCAATCCATCAAACATTTTTTTTTCTATATTTTGTCTTAATGTGCTATCTAAACTACCATGATGTATTGCAATATTTAATTTATCTTTGTTAATTCTCCAAAGACTTTGAAAAACATATTCTGATTGAGCTCTTGTATTAACAAAAATTATTGCACTCTTATATTTTTTTATATATGAATAAATATTTTCAATTGCATATGAAGGCATGTGCCCATACCATGGTATAAAATTACTTGTTTTTAAAATTTCAACAGATACCTTTTTTATTATATTTGGATTAATACATATTTTATATTTAGAATTTGAGAAATAGTTTAAAGCACTTTTAGTGTCTTTAATAGTCGCAGATAAGGCAATCTTAGTTGCAGATGGTGAAAAAGAAGAAATTCTTGATAGATTTAATGTTAATAAATCACCCCTCTTTGTATAAATAATACTGTGCAGTTCATCAATAACTATATACTTAATATTTGAAAAAAATATGTTTGCATTTTCGTATGACATCATTAAAGCAAATGACTCTGGGGTAGTAATAAGAAAGTTTGGGGGTTTTTTTAATTGCTTTTGTTTTTTATAGCTTGTGGTATCCCCTGTTCTAGTTTCAATGCTGATATTAAGATTAGAACCCTTTATGCAATCATTTAAACTTCTGTTTATATCGTAAATAAGAGACTTAAGTGGTGAAATATATAGTGTTGTAAACGAACCTGTTTTTATATCTTCATCAAAATTGATTATAGGTGCCATTAATGCTGCAATAGTTTTGCCTGATCCAGTAGGAGCATTTATTAATATATCTTTTTTTTGACTTACTGCCTTGTATGATAAGATCTGATAGTCATGGTAATAATAGAATTTTTTATTTAACCAATTAGTTAGTTTATGAGATTTGATTTTATCAATTAAGGTGTTATCTAAATTAAGATGAGTATAATTTCTCATAATTTGTTTATAGAAGCTCTTAATGCTTATATAGACCCAATCAAGCCTGTAGACAAGGCTATTATTACACACGCCCATGCAGACCATGCTAAACCTAATCATAATAAGGTGTTGGCTACTAAAGATACTATCAATATTATGAAGATTAGATATGGTGAAAACTGTGCAAAAAAATTTCAAGCAATAGAGTATGGAGAAAAAATTAATATCAATGGTTTAGGTATTACTCTATATCCTGCAGGGCATATTCTAGGAAGTGCCCAAGTGTTACTTGAGAACAAAAAAAATAAAGTCTTAATTACAGGTGATTATAAAACTAAAAGTGACGATACTGCTCAAAGTTTTGAATTAGTAAAAACTGAAACATTAATAACTGAAGCAACTTTTGGGCTCCCTATATTTAAACATCCTGAACCAGCGGAGGAAATAGAAAAACTATTAAGTTCTATAAAACTTTTTACCAATAAATGTCATATTGTAGGCGCATATGCATTAGGAAAAGCCCAAAGAGTTATTAGTCTACTGAGAAAAAAAGGATACGATGATATAATTTATTTACATGGTGCTATAGAAAAGATAACTAATTATTACCTACAAAGAGGTATCAAATTAGGTAAATTAAAAAAAGTAACTAAAGATGATGTGCATAATCTAAAAGGAAAAATTGTGATAGCACCACCTTCTGCATTAAAAGATAAATGGGTTAGAAAATTTCCGGATGTTAGATATTGTTTAGCATCTGGTTGGATGATAATAAAGCAAAGAGTTAAACAAAGCAAAATAGAACTACCTTTGGTCATTTCTGATCATGCAGACTGGAATGAATTAACTAACACTATACTTAATAGCAAAGCAAAAAAAATTTGGCTTACGCATGGGAGAACAGATGCATTGGAGTACTGGTGTAAAAAAAATAATTTAAATGCTATGGCTTTGTACCTAAAAAGGGACGATTAACTTGAGAAAGTTTTCAATATTATTAAAACAACTAATATTTTGTCCCTCTAATATAGAAAAAACAAAAGTTATTATAGATTATTTAAATGATGTTGATATAGAGGAAGCTGGATACACTGTTGCAGCTCTAACAAACAATCTAAAGTTTAAACATATTAAAGCTTACAAAGTAAAGCAAATTATTAAAAGCAAAGTTGATAGCACCTTATTTGATTTATCTTATGATTATGTTGGTGATTTAGCAGATACTATATCATTAATATGGAATAAAAAACCTAAAAACTCTCACAAGAAATATTCTTTTTTAGAAATTATAACTATTTTAAATTCAAATGATTTAGATTTAGAAAAATTTGTTACTGATTTTTTAAATAATAATAATCTTGATGAAAGGTGGGCATTTATTAAATTATTGTTAGGAGGTTTTAGAATAGGAGCATCTGCAACTTTTATTAAAAATACCTTGGCAGAATATGGCCGTAAAAATAAAGATGATATTGAAAAAGTTTGGAATGGACTTTCGCCGCCATACCTTAATTTGCTAAAATGGCTTAAAGATGAAGGGGGCTATCCAAAAATTAATTTAAATGAGACCTTTCATACTATGATGTTAGCAAATTCTTTTGATTTAAATAAAGACGCTAATAAAATATCTCCTGAAAACCATATTGCTGAATATAAATGGGATGGTATAAGAGTACAAGTTTTATGTGAAAATAATACTATAAAGCTTTATTCAAGAACTGGAGAAAATATTTCTAGTTCATTTCCAGAGATTACGTTTAATTCAAGAGAATTAGTAGTCTTAGACGGTGAATTATTAGCAGGAAAAAATTTTATTCCTCAAAGTTTTGGAGAGCTTCAAAAAAGAATAAACAAAAAAAAACCTAGTAAAAAACTACTTGATGAAACTTCTGTATTTATAAGACTGTATGATATTTTATTTTTTGAAGGAAAGGATATAAGGAATGAAAATTTAATAGTTAGAAAACAAAAACTAGAAAATTTTTATTCTAAATACCTCTTAAATAATAAATTTGATATATCGGAAATTATACCCTTTTCTAACTTTCAACAGTTAGAAAAAATTTATAAAAGTTTATATAAATCAAAATTTAAAGAGGGTTTAATGTTAAAAAGAAAATTAAGTTTATATATTTCAGGAAGAAAAAAAAATTTATGGCTTAAATGGAAAAGAGCTCCAAAGTATATAGATGCAATATTAATGTACGCACAACGAGGACATGGTAAAAGAAGTTCGTTTTATTCAGATTTTACATTTGGAGTATTTGATAATAATAATATTGTACCAATAGCAAAAGCTTATTCAGGATATTCTGACGAAGAACTTGTAAAACTAGATAGGTTTGTTAGAGAAAATACCATTACCTCATTTGGCCCTGTTAGAGAAGTAAATAAAAAATTAGTAGTAGAGTTAGCTTTTGACTCCATGCAAAAAAGCAATCGTCATAAATCTGGAATAGCACTAAGGTTTCCGAGGTTTCATAGAATTAGGTGGGATAAACCTGTAAATGAAACACTTTTATTAAATGAAATAAAGTCAGAGTTTATCAATTAGAAATTTTCTTCTTATTATAAATACCCCTAGATAAACAAGAGGAGTATCTATTAAAGCAAAAATTAATTTAACAATATAATTACATATTATTATTTGTATTATTAACTCTGTATCTAAATTCATTCCAAANCCTAGAAAAATAGAATTTACAATTATCGTATCAATCAATTGAGAAAACATAGTTGAAAGGTTATTTCTTAACCATAAATATTTAGCGTTAGTAATTTTTTTTACAAAGTGAAAAATTCTAATATCAATAAGCTGTGCTACTAAATAAGCTGTCATAGATGCTGAAATTAGTATTCCTGGAAGAGAAAATACAGCATTAAAAGCTTGATTCATTTCTTCTAGAGAATTGTAGGGAGAGCCTCCTAACCATGCTTCAGAAGGAACTAAATTAATAACAATGTTTATAATTATTAGTGAAAGCACACTACAAAAAAAACCATAGAGCACTAAAAGATTTGCTTTTTTTTTTCCAAATATTTCGCTAGTAATATCTGTAACTAAAAAAGTTATCGGATATGTAATTATGCCAGCAGTTAATGCTAAAGGAAACCCAAATAACCCATTAGGAAGAGTTTCCCCAAATAACACAAAAATTTTAGTTCCAATAATATTAGTTAAGACTAACATTACGACAAATACAGCCATCAAAAGCGAATAAATCTTTGCACTAATTTCATTCATTTCATAATATAAATACATTATAAAGAAAAAAAATTAAATATGATTTGGAAAAAAAATATTAATGTACAGGATATTAACAATTCTTTGAAAAATACAATGGCAGAGTTTCTAAGTATAGAGATAAAAGAAATTGGAGATAATACAATTAAAGCAGTAATGCCAGTAAATTATAAAACTATACAGCCTTTTGGGATACTTCATGGAGGCGCCTCAGTAGTTTTAGCAGAAACTATAGGAAGTATAGCATCTAACTTATGTCTAAATGATGACTATTATTCAGTAGGCTTAGATATTAACGCCAACCACATTAAATCAGTAAAAGATAAATATGTGGAAGGTATAACTAGTCCAATACATATAGGGAGATCAACTCATGTATGGGAAATTAAAATATTTCAATATAATAAAATTATATGTATATCAAGATTAACTACAGCGGTGTTAAAAAGATAATGTGTCAAGCTCTGTCGTGTTCAGCAAGGGAGAAGTGAATAGAAACGAACTTGACACTAATTATTATTCGTATATTACAGTTATTTAGATCACAAGTAATTTAAATAAAAAAGCACAATTCATTTAATTATTATGAATTATAATAAAAAATATATATATAACAGTACTATAAGGTCATTATTTAATAAAATATGTAATAAATATCCTAAGAATATATTTTTGATTAATAGTGGTTTTTTAAATAATGGAAGAATAAAGGAATATACTTACGAAAGTGTAAAAAAACATATAATTAAAAATATTTCTTTTTTTAAAGAAAACAACTTTTTCATAGGCGACAGAATAGCAATAATGGTGGGCAACTCAGCTGAGTACTTTATATTAAAGCTTTCTTTGAATTATTATGGGCTATCATGCGTACCAATTAATATGGATCTTACTACTAACGAAATTATATTTATATTGAATAATTCAAATTCAAAATATTTAATATGCTTAGATCATAAAGCAAGCCATATAAAAAACACAATACTGAATAGTTTTAAAAGAAAAATAGGTTTATTGACGTTAAATACAAATAATGTATTAAAGGTAGTAAAAAAAACAAATATTAGTAAAATAAAAGCTAATAAAAAATTAAATTCTAAAACAGAATCTAGTATTTTATATACCTCTGGTACAACAGGGGTACCGAAAGGATGTATTCTTAGTCATGAATATGAAATTAATGCTGGATATTCATATGCAATAAAAAAAGGTCTAATTTCTTTTAAAATAGGAAAAGAAAGACTATATAACTGCTTGCCAGTTCACCATATAAATTCTGGAGTTTTGTCATTTTTTGCCATGCTGATTACTGCAAATTGTCAAATACAATCAGAAAGATTTAGTGTGAAAAACTTTTGGAAAGACATTAACCAAAGTAAAGCAACTATTTTTCATTATCTAGGTGTAATGGCATCTTTATTATATAAAAATAAAAATAATAAAATTAAAACTAATAATTATCTTAGAATTGGCGTTGGAGCTGGCATTGAACCTACATTACACGCTAAATTTGAAAAAAGATTTGGAATACCAATGATAGAATTATGGGGAATGACAGAAATGGTTAGATGTATATTTGATAATGAAAAAAATAGAAAAATTGGAAAAAGATGTTTTGGTAAAATATCCCATGGTTTAGAAACAAAAGTAATAAATAATAGCGGCAAAGAAATCTTTGATAGTGAGGGAAGTTTTTTAATTAGATTTAATAAACTAAATCCTAAAACAGGGTTTTTTATAATGTATAATAAAAATAAAACTGCAACTAGAAATGCTTGGAAAAATGGCTGGTTTAATACTGGAGATGTAGTTGTAAAAGACAAAGCAGGCAATCATTTCTTTGTTGATAGGGCTAAAAATATTATACGAAGGTCTGGGGAAAATATTTCATCTGCAGAAGTAGAACAAGCATTACATAACATGAAATATGTAGTTAATTGCTCTGTTTTACCTATAAAGCATAAATATTATGAGGAAGAAGTATTTGCCTTTATTGTTATCACAAAAAAAATAAAGAAAAATATTAGTGTTGCAAAAACTATTTTGAGAGAAATGAATGCTTTTTTAAGCTATTTCAAATTACCCTGCTATGTAAAATTTTTGGATACTTTACCATTAACCTCATCTCAAAAACCAAATAGGCGTGAATTAAAAAAACTTATGCTATCTTTAAAACGAGAGCAGTATTTTAATCTTGAAGAATTTAAAAGAAAATTAAAAAAATAATTTTATTTTACGTTTATTTTTACTACATATTTATCTTCTTCAAAACCTTCAAAGTAATATTTATAAACATTTTTAGATAAGGGAAATAGTTTGCCTACTGAACCTAAACTAATTTTATCTCCCTTTTGAAGACTGATTTCTCTTTCATTCAGGTAATTTACTAACCATTGTAAAACATTTAATGGGTTACCCATTAAATTACTAGTACTAGCTGTTTGAATAACATTGTTATCTTTATCTAAAAACACCGTTTTAATATTAGCCAATGCATTTACACCTTCTTCATTAGCCTCTATCTCAATTCCATCTGCCATCACCATGTATGTAGCTAACATATTAGTTGCTACTAACATATTTCCATTAACTTTTTCTTCTTTTTTAAATCTAAGTGCAGGTATTTCAACAAAAGGATGAATGCTTGATATGTTTTTAAGAATATCTAATTGTGTGGTTGAATTCATAATATTTTTGCTTTTAATCACAACAAGGAGATCTGGCTCTATTAGAGTTCTGTATCCAAATCCTTTAGATATTTCTGCGTCATTTGGTAAAAACATATGATTATATATAGTTCCTATTGCAGGAGTGTTGATGTCAAACCGTTTTTGAAGTGCCTCTCCAGTAAAACCGACTTTATATCCTATTTTATCATCAAATTTTTTTCTGATTAAATAGTTTAATTTATCCTGAGCACAATAAGCTTCTTCTAATGTAAGTGTGTTATCTATTACAGTAATTGGTTTACTAGGAAAGCCATCAAGTATTTGTTGAGCCTGAGAGAAAGAAATACAATCATGAGCATTGCTTTTTGAAATGCAAATAGTAATGTATGTAAATAAAGAAAAGTAAATATAAAAAAATAAATAAAAAGATCTATTTTTTTGCAGTATCATTTTTTAGTTTTATTAGTTTTTTTAACTTTAACGAGTTTCATTTCTATAATTTTATCAGGATCACCTGAAATTTCTCCATTAGATCCTTCTCCTTTTTTTATCATATCAATGAATTTCATGCCTTTAACTACTTGCCCCCAAATAGTATATTGTCCATCTAACCATGATGCATCTTGAAAACATATAAAAAATTGACTATCAGCGCTATTAGGGTCCATAGCCCTTGCCATTGATACCGTTCCTCTAACATGTTTCTCAGAACTAAATTCAGCGTCTATGTTTTGACCTGAACCCCCTACTCCTGTTCCTTCAGGATCTCCTCCTTGAGCCATAAAGCCATCAATAACTCTATGAAAAGTTAATCCATTATAAAAACCTGATTGAACCAATTCACTTATTCTTTTTACGTGGTTAGGAGCAAGGTCTGGTCTCAACTTAATTAAAACATTACCATCCTTAAGCTTCATTTGAATGTGATCATTGGCAGCCATCAAGTTACAGTACAATATAATACAACCAGTGAAAAGAATTAATTTTTTACAAAATACTTTTAAAATCATATAAAATAAATATACTTACAATAATTTTTTTTAAAAGATATAAAATGTCAGAGTCTAAAAATTTTCATAAAAACTTACAAATTCTAAAAAAACGAGTAAAAGAAAGACGAAAACAAGAATTATATGATATGATGAATGAGGCTTCTAATACTATGGAAGATAAAATAGCCTTAATTAAAATGTCATTAACAGAATTTGATGGAAAAGAAATAACAGATAGTTTTAAGACGCTAATTAACAATGATGCAAAATTTAAAAAGGAATAAAACTTTTGATATATGCCAACATTGGCAGTAATTTCTGAATTAAAAATAAAGGATTGATACCTATTCTGGGTAACAGCCAAAACAATAATAAAGCTAAAATCAATAAAATGAGAAAAAAAGCTGACTTTGGAAAAGTTATCTTTTTATTCAAGTCTTTTTTATCAGAAAAAAATAAAGAAGATATTAACCATAAAAAAAATAAAATTACTATAATTAAAATTAATAATCTAAGCATTTAATTAATTTCTCCTGAAGCCCATTTCATATAATCATTTTCTATATTCTCTAATTTTAGAGTTAATATTTCTGGTATATCATAATTATGATATTTTTTAATAATCTTATAAATTTTTTTTTCATTAATTTTTAATGTTTTAATAAAAACTAAATATTCTTGATTTTTTTGTATTTTGCCTTCCCAATAAAAGTAAGAAAAACAATTAGGTATTATATTGGCACATGCTGCTAACTTTTTACCAATAACTTGATTACATATTTTTTCAAGAACATCAAAATTATCTGAAGAAGTTTTTACTATAATCATTATTTATTTAATTCTAATTTTACTATAACTGTTTAATAAACATTGATTACTTTCTTGCCAATTTTTTAATTGTATCAGGATTTATCTTACACTTTGTCTTAAAAAATAAATTATCTTCTAAATATTTTGTAGAAAATATACATTTCGCTCCAATAAATTCTCGATAAATACCAGTGCCATCTATATAAATAGAATTTCCTGCACCTGCATCCATATTTGTATCAGAGCGTGAGAATTCTGCCCAGTTTTTATCACCATTCTGATCTATTGACTCACATATTAAGTTAAATTTATCTGCAACTTCATTTATAATTTTAATTCTTCCAAAACAAAAGCTTTTGCCATAATTTCCTAAGTTATCTGTCCAGCCAATGTTATTTTCATACAACAAAAACTTTGTACTGTTTTTTAATGTCATACTTTTTGTATTAGCAGTTCCTATTCCTTGAATATTATAATTATAATCAGAAGCAAGTAAAGGTGAGCTAATTAATATTGAAAAAAGTATATGTCGCAAATATTTCATAAGATTTTAGTTTAATTATAATAAGCCTTTAACTTTTATATGTCCAATCATTGCAAACTTTTACTAAATATTTTAATATAAGAATTTATAAATAATAATCTATTAATTTTAAGGTTGCATTATTGGATTTTGAAATTATTAATTCGGTGAGGTGGCTGAGTGGTCGAAAGCTCCGGTCTTGAAAACCGGCGAACGTGCAAGCGTTCCGTGGGTTC
>PCCU01000019.1 GCA_002732015.1 Candidatus Pelagibacterales bacterium | reverse complement strand
CAATCAGATCCTAGAATATCCTTAATCTCCTTAATTAATGAAATCACTTGCTTTTTATTTAGCACATTTCTATTAAAAAGAATTACTCCTAATGGTTTGAACTTTTTTAAATAATTCTTTTCTTCTTTATACAAAGTAAAACTTTTTATTCCTACTATTATAGAAAAATTATTCATAAGACTTGATAATGCATTTACTTTTTTTTAGTATATTTAAACAATATTCTTCAGATTCTTTTTTTGTTTTAAATTTTCCTAAAAGAATTCTATAGTAAATGTTTCCACTTTTAAGATTAATTTTTTTATATTCATATGTTTTTTTAGAAATCTCTGGATAAATACCTGATAATCTTTTCCATTCAATAGGAACTAGTTTCTCGTTTGATACGGAAGCTAATTGTATATAATAAAATTTAGTTTTTAATTCTTTCTTATCCTTCTTTTTTTCAATCTCATTTTTGGGATTATTTATATTTTCTTTTTGTTCAATGTTTAATTTTGACTTTACTTTTTCGACTTTAATTTCATTCTCATTATTAAGTTTATTTTTGTCATCTTTATTTGCAATCTTAATTTTTGGCTCTTTTTCAGCTAATTTAAAATCTTTTTTATTTTTTAAGTTATTTTTATTTTCTATTTTACTAGGCTGTGTATTTTTATCATCCAGTCCATCTGACTCACTTCTTTTATTCTCTGTATCATTTAAAGTCAAATATTTTTTTTCTGTATTATCACTGTTACTATTTTTATTTTTAGAAACTATTGCATTGTCATTATTTTCTATATCTGATTTTTTTTTAAATGCATCCCATAATTTGCTATCAGAATGAGGAAATAGTTCAACTTCTTCAGGCTTTACCTTTATTACATTATTTTCAGGCTCTATCACTGGTATTTTATTGTTTGTTAGCTTATTAAAATCTAATTTAAGGTAATTAAAAACACCTATAGCCCATAATAAAATAAATAAATTTATTAAAGAAAATAATATTATAATAATTTTATAACTTTTTTTTATAGTATAACCTTTCCTTTACATCTTATCTTTTACACTTACAGATAACAAATCAAGACCATTCTTTAGTACTTTTTGAATAATATTTAAAATCAAAAATCTAACATGCGTTAATTCTGAATTTTGCTCTGCTAAAATTTTATATTTATTATCGCTTTTTCCTAAACTCCAATAAGAATGAAAGTTTCCTGCTAGCTCAATCAAGAAATATACTATTCTATGAGGTTCTCTGTAAGCTACTGAAGACTCAATAATTTTTGGCCACAATGACAAACTTTTAATCAAATCTATTTCAGGAATTGATAGGCTAGCACTTTTAGTTTTAATTTGCTTTATATTAATTTGTTGTTTTTTTTGTTCAGCAATTCTTTTAATTGAACTTATTCTAGCATACGCATATTGAACATAAAAACTAGGATTCTCATTAGTTTCATTCAAACATTTTTCTAAATCAAAGTCTAAATGAGCATCATTTTTTCTTGTTAACATAAAAAACCTAAGTACATCTTTTCCAATTTTTGGCAAGATATCACTTACAAGAACAAAATTTCCATCTCTTTTAGACATTTTTATTACTTTTTTTTTATCTATTAAATTCACAATCTGACATAGTTTTACTGTGAACAAAGTATTTTTAAAGCCTAAAGCTAATAATGATGCTCTAACTCTATCTATATATCCCGCATGATCGGCACCCCAAATATTAATGATCTCATCATATCCTCTAATAGCTTTATCATAATGATATGCTACATCTGATGCAAAATAAGTCCAGTCACCGTTTTCTTTTTTTAATACTCTGTCACTTTTATCTCCGTGCAAGGAAGATTTAAACAGCAATTGTTTTACAGGTTTCCATTTTTCTGATTTTTTACCTTTTGGTTTTTCTAAAAATCCATTGTAAATATAGTCATTTTTTTTTAAAATTTTATAAACATTTTCCATTAATCCATTATCATGTATTTTTTTTTCAGAAATAAAGTTATTAAATGACACACCTAAGTCACTTAAATCTTTTTTAATTAAATCTAAATTATTTTTTACAGCATATTCTTTTAGTTTCTCAAAATCATTGATATTAAAGGAGGGACTTTTTATAAGTTTTTCAGCAATCTTTTTTAGATATTCTCCTTTGTACATATTTTCTGTCATTTTTAGATTTTCTGAATTAGCATAATTTTTTAAATGATGCTTTAATGTTATTGCCAAATTTTCTACTTGAGTTCCTAAATCGTTAACATAATATTCTTTTGTGACAATAAAACCAGTTTTTGATAATAACTTAGATAAAACGTCACCAAAAATAGCTCCTCTCAAATGTCCAATATGCAAAGGACCTGTAGGATTTGCAGATACAAACTCTATATTGACCTTTCTATTATTACCGAGATTACTAAAACCAAATTTGTCTCCTTTCAAACTAATTTTATTTAAAAAATTCAACCAAAATTCGTTAGAAAAATATAAGTTTAAAAATCCTGGTTCAATGAACTCTGCCCTATCAAAATATTTATTTTTAAGCAAGGTGTTAATTAAAATTTTAGATATATTTTTTTTATCAAGCTTTAATATTTTACTAACTACTAGTATTACATTTGATGAAATATCACCAAATTTTTTATTTTTTGGTTGTTCACAGGTAACTTTGTTTTCTATACCCTCGTTTAAATTTTTAAAATTTTGATATAGAGCATCTAATATTTTATTTTTTGTTTCTTGATAAATATTCAATTTAGTACCAGCCCTTATTGATATCAAAAAGTTTTTTGTGCTCTCTTATAGCATATCTATCAGTCATGCCAGCAATATAGTCTGAAACTACCCTAGCTTTATTGCTATTAGTTTTTTTAATACCTGCGTTCCATTCAAGAGGCAATAAATCAGGCTCTTTAAAATAAAGCTGGAATAAGTCTGATACTATTTTTTTTGCCTTATTAGTCATAATATTAATTTTCCAATGTCTATACATTTTATTCATTAAAAAACTTCTAATTTCANATATATTNGAGTTCATTTCTTTTGAAAAAGTTACTAATGGTTTTTTCATTTTTCTNATATCATCAGCAGATNTAGGNTCANGNAAAGATATATTTTTTTTTGTTTCTGANATAAGATCATCTATCATTTTTGAAATAATATACCTTTTNATTTCATTAACTATCCTNCTAGTTTCTTTCTTANATTTATTATGATATNTATTTTTNANAAATNTTTTTAAAATTGCAAATTTTTTAAGTANATCTTCTNCATTNAAAAAACCTGCTCTTATTCCATCTTCTATATCATGNCTNAAATANGCAATATCATCAGATANTGANGCAACCTGAGCTTCTGGGCCNCACCATGTATTTAATTCTAAATCCATTCCTTTTGNAATATAGTCAGATATTGCAAATGGTATATNTTTTTTTTTAAATGGNCCATTATGCTTTACTATNCCTTCTAAGGTTTCCCANGTAAGATTTAAACCATCAAANTTTCCATATTTTTTTTCTANATTAGTTATTATTCTAAGAGTATGTGCATTATGGTCAAAGCCTCCNTGNCTTCTCATANAAAAGTTTAGNGCATCTTCTCCTGCATGNCCAAAAGGAGTATGCCCTAAATCATGAGCTAAAGAAATTGCTTCCGCTAGATCTTCGTCTANATTTAGTGANCTTGAAATTGTTCTAGCTATTTGGCTAACCTCAATTGTATGAGTAAGTCTTGACCTATAATGGTCTCCTTCGTGGTGTACAAATACTTGTGTTTTGTGTTCTAATCTTCGGAATGCAGCGGAGTGGATAATCCTGTCTCTATCTCTTTGATAGACAGATCTATTTTTATCTTCTTTTTCATTAAACAATCTTCCTTTCGTCTTTGAAAACTGAGTAGCAAATATAGCTATATTTTTTTTAAACATTGTAAAAGTTCCATTAAAATATTATATAAGTTAATATGAATAAAATCGATAATTTAAATAATAAAAAACTTGAAGTATCTGCTTCTGCCTTAGAACAAATGAAAAAAATATTATTTTCTGAAAAAGCAGGTAATTTTATACGTTTAAGTGTTGATAGTGGAGGTTGCTCAGGTTTTTCCTATAAATTTTCAATTGATAAATCTTATAATGAACAAAATGACATAAAATTAATTAAGGAAAAACAAAATTTAGTTTTTGTAACAGACTCAATTTCATTAAAATTTATCGAAAACTCTATAGTAGATTGGAAAGAAGATTTTTCTAGCGCCCAATTTGTAATAGAAAATCCGCAAGCAAAAGCAAGATGTGGTTGTGGTACTTCTTTCTCTATATGAGCGAAATTAAAGTAGCCTCATGGAATGTTAATTCAGTTAGGGCACGAATAGACTTAATTTTAAAATGGATTAAAACTAACAACCCAGATATTTTGTTGCTTCAAGAAATTAAAGCAAGAGAGGAAGATTTTCCTTATTCTGCTTTTGAAAATCTTAATTATAATATTAAAGTTAATGGACAAAAATCATATAATGGAGTCGCCATATTTTCTAAATTTCCGTTATCAGATATACAAATAAACCTTCCTACATTTGAAGATCCTCAAGCAAGGTATTTAGAAGCTTGGGTTGATTATAAAGACAAAGGATTTAGAGTTGCCTCAGTTTATGCTCCTAATGGTAATCCTATTAACTCTGATAAGTTTAATTATAAGCTAAATTGGTTAAATAGCTTTTACAAACACATATTAAACCTACAGGAATATGAAGAAAAAATAGTTTTAGGAGGAGATTATAATATTTGCCCAACTAAAAATGATGTAGCTAATGAAAATATGATATTAAATGACGCTGTATACCAAGAAGAGTCTAAAAACTTATTTAGAAAGATTTGCAATGCTGGTTTCTTTGATGCCTTTAGATCTCTACATAGTAATAATGGTTTTACTTATTGGGATTATGGTCAAGCCTATCAGAGTAATCTAGGAATTAGAATTGACCATTTTTTACTATCATCTTATGCACTAGACTCTCTTAGTGCCATTTATGTTGACGAAACACCAAGAAAACAAAAAAAAACTTCTGATCATGCCCCAATAATAGCAACTTTTTCATTTTAATAT
Organism: Candidatus Pelagibacterales bacterium; assembly: GCA_002732015.1. GTDB lineage: Bacteria > Pseudomonadota > Alphaproteobacteria > TMED109 > TMED109 > JAYYAX01. Next base: position 9,522 of record PCCU01000019.1, on the reverse strand, counting down.
GATAATATTAAAAAGAAATTATTTCTTAATATATCATAAATATAAGTACAGATGTGCAATTGGTAAAAATGGAATAAAACGCCTTAAAAAAGAAGGAGATTATTGTACTCCAACAGGACAATTCAGTTTAGGTCCTATATATTATAGAAAAGATAGAATAAATAAATTAAATACTAAACTTAATGTTTATCCTATTACAGAAAATATGATTTGGGAGGATAATCCAAATAATAAAAACTATAATAAATTAAATTTAAATAATAAAAAATCTAGAGAGAAACTGTTTAGGAAAGATAATATTTATGACATTATAGTAGTTGTAAACTACAATAATAAACCAGTAGTTCCGGGTAAGGGAAGTGCTATATTCATCCATATAGCTAGAAACAACTATTTCCCTACTAAAGGATGTATAGCTCTAAACAAGAAAGATTTAGTATTTCTAATAAGTCAATTATCAATAGATGAAAAAATTTTAATCAGTTTTTAACCTTATATATCAGCATAGCAAAACTCTTCTTTTTCAGCTCCTGGGTGAGTAACAGCTCCATTAATAGCAGGTCCTACTAACTGGGCATACTTCCAAAGGTCTCCTGATTGATACTCATTTTTTTTTGGCACCCAACTAAGCTTTCTTTTTTTCAATTCATCTACAGATAGTTCAACCTCTAAAATACCTTTAATAGCGTCTATAGTAATTATATCTCCATCTTTTATTAATGCTATAGGACCCCCTACAGCAGCCTCAGGTCCTACATGTCCAATACAAAACCCTCTAGTTGCCCCAGAAAACCTACCATCAGTTATTAAAGCAACTTTATCTCCCATTCCTTGCCCATATATAGCGGATGTAGTAGCCAACATTTCTCTCATTCCGGGGCCTCCCTTAGGGCCTTCATATCTAATTACAATAACATCTCCCTCTTTATATTGTTTATTTTCAACTGCTTTATATGCTTCTTCTTCAGCATCAAATACTCTAGCTGGTCCCTTATGAATTAACCTATTCATACCAGCTACCTTAACTATTGATCCTTCTGGAGCTAAATTTCCTTTTAACCCTACTACACCTCCTGTATTAGTAATAGGATTACTAGTAGTTCTTACCACTTTTTGATTTTTAGGAAATTCAATTTTACTTAAATTTTCTTTAACTGTTTTTCCAGTTACAGTTAAACAGTTAGTATTTAAAAAGCCTCCATCTAATAACGCTTTAAGTAGTACTGGAACTCCTCCAACTTCATACAAATCTTTAGCAACAAAACTTCCTCCTGGTTTCAAGTCTGCTATGTAAGGAGTTGATTTAAAAATTTCTGCAACATCAAATAAATCAAATTTAATACCTGCCTCGTTAGCTATTGCAGGTAAATGCAATGCTGCATTTGTTGAACCTCCGGATGCAGCTACAACTCTTGCAGCATTTTCTAAAGACTCAATAGTCACTATATCCCTAGGCCTAATTTTATTGGATAATAAATTCATTACCGTTTTACCTGACTCATAAGCATACTCGTCTCTGCTTTCATATGGTGCGGGAGCCATAGTTGAATTTGGAATAGCTAACCCCAAGGCCTCAGAAACACATGCCATTGTATTTGCAGTAAATTGTCCTCCGCAACTTCCCGCACTAGGACATGCTACTTTTTCAATTTCTTCCAATTCATTTTCGTTTATTATTCCACCGCTATAGTTACCTACAGCTTCAAAAACATCTTGAACTGTAATATTTTTTCCTTTATAAACTCCAGGTAATATTGAACCTCCATAAATAAAAACTGAAGGTATATTTAGTCTTAACATAGCCATCATTACTCCAGGTAAGGCCTTATCGCATCCTGCCAAACCCACTAAACCGTCATAGGAGTGCCCTCTTACACTTAGTTCTATACTATCAGCAATAGTTTCTCTGCTAGCAAGAGAAGCTTTCATGCCTTGATGTCCCATAGCAATACCATCAGTTACAGTTATAGTTGTAAACTCTCTAGGTGTGCCATTTGCCTCAGAGACTCCTTTTTTTACTGATTGAGCCTGACGCCTAAGCGTAATATTGCATGGAGCAGACTCATTCCATGTAGATACTACTCCAACAAATGGTTGATTTATTTGTTCTGTTGTCATACCCATTGCATAGTAATATGACCTATGAGGAGCACTACTGGGGCCTATACTTGTATGTCTGCTTGGCAATTTTGACTTATCATATTTACTCATGACTTCTCCTTTTTTTCTAATAAATTAATTTCATCTATTAATTTATTTTTACTATCATTATACTTATTTAGTTTGTTTTTATTAAGTTCTACTACTTTTTTTGGAGCTTTTTCAACAAATTTATCATTTTTAAGTTTAGCTTCAATTCTTTTAATTTCAAATTCAAAAGCGCTTAATTCTTTATTCAATAAAGATAAGTCTCTAATATCCTTTTCAGAAGATATATCTTCAGTATTATGTAAAATATTAAAAGGAATATTATTAAATAAGAACTTTGTAAAATTTTCAGTTTTTTTATTTTTTAAACTTGAGAAATTAATTTTTACTCTAGCTAAATTGTTAATTATTACTTCAGTTTCTTGATTTATAAATTTAGAGGTTAACTTTCTATCAACAAATAATGTTAAAATATTTTTTGGTTCTATTTTAAGAGAGGATTTAATATTTCTAAGTTTAGATATTAGACCCAAAGATAAATCAATATTTTCAATGGTAGACTTTTTATACTTAAAATTTACTTTGTCAGGCCATTTTACTTGGTCTAAATATTTATCATTATTCATTTTTGTAAAATAAATCTCATCACTTATGAAAGGCATAAATGGATGACAAACTTTTAAAAGCTCTATAAAGCAATAGGACGAACAGTTTTGAATTTCTTCAATTGATTTTTTTTCCTTCATTTCGTTTATAAGTACTTTAACTGACTCAATATACCAATCACAATAAATATTTTTAGTAAAAGAATAAATCTCTTTAACGGCATCATTAAATCTCAGATTTTTAATATTACTAGTTACAGATAAAATAAAATCATTTAAGTTTTTTACTATCCAGATATTTGTATCTATTTTAAGATTTTCTAATTTAAAATCTTTTTTAAAATTACAATTGTTAATATGTAAAAACTTATATGAATTAAAAATTTTAGTTACAAAATTTCTATTTAACTTTACACTATCTTCAGATAATTTAATATCTTTACCTTGAGCTGCTAATGATGCCAAAGTAAATCTAAGAGGATCAGCTCCATATTTATTTATAAGTTCTAGTGGGTCTATTATATTTCCTTTTGATTTTGACATTTTTTGTCCAAACTTGTCTCTTATAAGAGGATGAATATAAACTTTTTTAAAAGGAACTTTTTTAGTATTGTATATGCTTTGCATCATCATTCTTGACACCCAAAAAAAAATTATATCAAACCCTGTTACAAGTATATTTGTAGGAAAGTATTCTTTATATTCTTTAGTCATTTTAGGCCAACCTAAAGTGGTTAATGGCCATAGCGCAGAGGAAAACCAAGTATCTAATACATCTGTTTCTCTATTCAATTCTACTTTTTTACCATAATATTTTGTAGCCTCTTCATTTGCTACTTTTTTATTATTGCATGCAAAAATTTTATTATCTGGTCCATACCATACAGGTAGTTGATGTCCCCACCAGATTTGTCTAGAAATGCACCAAGGTTCTATTTGGCTCATCCAAGAATAAAAAACCTTAGTCCAGCTATTAGGAACAAACTCTGTTTCATTTTTTTTTACTTTTAAGGTTGCATCTTTAGCTAATCCTTTAACATCTAAAAACCACTGGTCAGTTAAATAAGGTTCAATCACTGATCCTGACCTGTCTCCATATGGCACAGAATGGTTTATTTTTTCTATTTTTTCTAAATTTCCAGATTTTTTAAGATTGCTTACAATATTATTTCTTGCAAGCAGTCTGTCTATACCTCTATAAGCAGCAGGAACATTATCATTCAACTTTCCATATTTATCAAAAATTTCATAAAAAGGTATTTTTAACTTTTTTCCTATTTTAAAATCATTAAAATCATGGGCTGGTGTTACTTTTAATGCTCCTGTTCCTTTTTCCATGTCTACATAACTATCTGCCATAATTGGAATAAGTTTTTTTGTGAGTGGAATATAAACTTTCTTTCCAATATAGTTTTTATATTTTTTGTCCTTAGGGTTAACAGCTACACAGCAATCTCCAAATAAGGTTTCAGGTCTGGTAGTAGCAACGGTAATATATTTTTTTGAATTTTCTAAAAAATATTTAATATAAAAAAACTCTCCATTTTTTTCTTTTTGTTCAACCTCAAGATCTGATATTGCAGTTTGTAATTTAGTATCCCAATTTACTAATCTTCTATCCTTATAAATTAGTCCTTCTTTATATAATTTTATAAACACATGGTTAACAGCATCACTTACGTCTTCATCTAATGTAAATTTTAATCTTTTCCAGTCTGGAGATGCTCCTAGCCTCTTAATCTGATTTACTATTTTATTACCAGATAATTTTTTCCACTCCCATACTCTAGAAATAAACTTTTCTTTGCCAATATTATTTTTCCGGAGGTTCTCTTCTTTCAGCAAGTTTTTTTCTACAATACTTTGTGTTGCTATGCCTGCATGGTCAGTACCAGGTTGCCATAAAACATTTCTTCCGTTCATTCTCCAAAATCTACTCAAAATATCTTGTATAGTCATATTTAGTGCATGCCCTATATGCAGGTTGCCCGTAACATTAGGTGGAGGCATTATCATAGAAAAATTTTTTTTTTTATGATCTATTTTACTAGAAAATAAGTCTTTTTTTTCCCATGCAGTATAAATTCTATTTTCTGCCTCCAAATGATTGAAGTTATTTAGGTTGTCTTTTATTTTCATGAATTATTTATTTGCAGAATTTTGTTTAAAAGCTGCCTTTGATATTACTTTAAATTCTTCCACTACTACTTTTTTTACAAAAGATCTAAGGTTTTTTCTTATCCACTTTTGAATGATAGGTTTAATCTCTTTATTAATTACTATTTCAACTGGTTTTTTCTTCTTAACTGTTTTTTTTACGAGTTCAACTTTTTCTTTCCTTGCTTTATTTTTTTTTATTGCACTGGCTTTCTTAGTTAATTTCTTATCAAGAACTTTTTTTTCAACTACATCTTCGAGTAAAAAAAAGTCATTGTCATCCTTATTGTTTTCTGAAATATTCCTTTCTTCACGCAATGCTTTTTTAATATTAGATAGTGAATTATTTATATCTTTATCATTTTTCATATTTTTAATATAACTTAAATATTCTTATCCATCAAACCCTAGCCATATGTTTTTTACAGCCTCGTAATCTTTTTCATAATTATTTTTTAAAGTACTAAGATTTAAAGTTGATGGCGATAGCCTTCCCATTTTCTCTAACAATTCATATTTAGTGCTTAAAATATTATTTTTGACTATTATTAACTCTATAGACTCTTGTAAAGCCTCCTGTTCAGCATCTAGAACATCTAATGTAGTTCTAGTTCCAACGTTTGCCTCTTCTTTTACTCCTTTTAAAGCCGTATTTGAAGCTGTAATTGAAGCTGTAATTGCTTTTACTTGGTTTTTGTAGGTTTTTAAAGAAAACCAAATTGTTTCTATTTCTTTTACTAACTTTTTCATTTCATTATCTAAAAGCATTGCTTGTTCTACTGCTAAATGTCTTTTTTGTCGTACATTTGCATAATTTATTCCACCATTGTAAAGAGGAACTTTTACACTTAGGTCTACTTTATAGTTTTCATATTCGTTAAAAAATGTATTTGGGTCCCATGCCTTTTGTGCGCTTAGATTCAAATCTACCTTAGGTAGTAACTCTGAAGCAGCTAAAGATATATCCAAAAAAGAAGCTTTTTTAATTAATCCAAAAGAAATTATCTTAGGGTTATGTTTTAATGAAATTTCTATTATCTCTTTTAAACTTTGGGGAAAAACATAATCTTCTTTTGGAAAACGTAATATATTAGAAGGGTTTTTTCCCACCAAAGCAAAATAATTTGATCTTTCTATCTCAATTTCTCCTCTTGTTTTAATTTCATTTGCACTAGCCTTAAGAAACCTTGCTTTGGCCTGGGACAAATCTGTAATTGTAACTTCACCTACTTCAAATCTACTTTCCGTTGCTTGCAAGTGTTGCTTTAGGACTTCATAATTATTTTTTGCCAACTTATTTAGCTCTATAGCCTCATATAAATTTAAGTAAGTTTTAGCAGTTTTTAGTAAAAGTAATTGCTCATGTGCAAATAAATCTGCTCTATTTGCAAATATTTTGGCTTGTTGTTTTTCAAGGTTTTTAACTTTTTTTCCTGAATCATATATATTCTGTGTAATATCAAGAGTAACAGACCTTGGACTATTATACTGTGTTTTTTCTACACTGGATGTGTTTATGGTATCAGTTCTATCGTAACCTAAACGACTTTCTAAATTAACTTTTGGCCTATTTTCTCCTAATACTTTAGATATTTCCTGATTGCTAGCTTTAAGTTTAGAACGCAAAGCCATTATTTCTGGACTATTATTATAAGCCTCAGACATTGCTTGCTTGAAAGTAACTGAAAATGAATCCATACAATAAAGAAAGCTTACCATTATTATTAAAAATTTTATCAATATACCTCTCAAAGTTTTAATATTTACTTCAATTTTCTAAACTAAAAGTATTTCTATGCTCTTCATCAAAAATTAATTTTGGAATATTCAGATCACATATAAATTCTTTAAATATATTCTTATTTGTTTTTGTATACATAAAAAGTTTACTTTCGTCCATATTAGCATTAAAATTTTCACAAATCATAAGCCTTCCATTATTAGCTAGTTGATGCAATAACTCTTCACTAGGCTTTTTTCCAGATCCTAGAAGAATGATAACGTCATAAGGCGAAAATTTCTCACTTCCCTTTAAAAATGATCCATTAATATTAACAACATTATCAATTAGGTTAGTTTTAATATTAATATCTGCTTGTTTATGAAAGTTTATATCTTCCTCTAAAGCCATAACAGCACTAGAAATTTTTGAAATTATAGCACTTTCATAGCCATAATTAGAACCTACTAATAAAACAACATCTTGGGATTTTATGGAGCTTTTTTCTATTATTTTTGCTAAGCAAAAGGGAGAGATTAGGTGCCTATCCTTTGCAACTTTAATATTAATTTCACTATAAGCCAAGTGTTTAAGTTCATTAGGAAGATACTTTTCTCTATCTATTTCATTAAATACGTTTAGTAAGTTTTCATCCTTGATTAAACCAGGAAGAAACTGGCCCGCGATCATATTTTCTTTCATTTTTTGAAATGTGGACATAAATGTAATAATAGTAAACGCAGATAAAATATAAAGTATTATTTAGAGTTTAACTTATAATAAATTATTTCATAAATGATATTAGATAAAAAAACTGCAATTGTTATTAAAGCCAATAAGCCAAAGTAATATATTATAGTTTTAAAAATTTCTTTTTTTCTTTTTATAACTGTTTTTCCTTCTTTAGGAACTAGAGGACATGTATGAGGAAGAGTCCTTTCAATTTTTTTTAAACTCTTATCAGATATCTCATTTTTTATTGTTAATTCGTTAATAAGACTTTCTAATATTTTTGTGTTTTTATGAAAGCTAGTTAAAACTCTGGTAGAGTCATAAGCATAATTATAAAAAGTCTCTTCTAACCTTTCTAACCTTCCATCCATTGACTTAATATCGTGGAAAATACCTGAAGATTTGGGTAAATTTCTGCTATTAATATTTGCAGGTGTCATTTTTTCTTTATCTTCATAAGTTTTTTGATTTAAGCTTATATCTTTTTCTTCACTTTTATCTTTATCAAATAAAGTATTTCTAAGATTATTAATTTGTTTTTTTAAATTAGACTCTGACATCAAATATATGCCTGCTAAATATGTGCCATTTATTATATTTTATTCTTATTATTATCATGATATTTCTTTAAATTTAACTATTTTAGATCTCCTATTTACAGCCCAACGATATTGATCTGGCCACATATCAAAATTTGGGTCCACTTCTAATTCCTGAGCAGCATGAAGAGGCCAAAATGGATTATACATCAGCTCCCTTCCCATAGCAATTAAATCAGCTTGCTTTTGTTCAATAATTTTCTCTGCTTGTTTTGCATCAATAATAACTCCCACGGCCATTGTCTTAATATTAACTGATTTTTTTATTTCACTAGCTAGTGGAACTTGAAACCCTAATCCTCTATCCGTAATATTTTTAAGAATATCACCTTTATCATCTATAGCAAACCTAGGTCTTCCTACAATTCCTCCAGATGAACAATCTACTACATCAACTCCAAGTTTATTTAAAATATTTGCTAACTTTATTGAATCTTGAATTGTCCAACCATTTTTTTGACCATCGATTGCTGATATTCTGCAAAAAAGAGGTAGTCTATCTGGTATTTCCTTTCTTATAGCAACTATTATATTTTTTAATAATTTAATTCTACCTTCATAACTACCTCCATAATCATCATTTCTTTTATTTGATATTGGAGATAAAAAAGAGTGCAAGAGATAACCATGAGCTGCATGAATTTCTATAATTTCAAAACCAGCCGCAACTGCCCTTCTAGCAGATTTTACATAACATTTTATAAGATAGTTTATATCTTCAAGAGACATAGCTTTGGGAACTTGCCACCCTTCTCCTAGTGCTAGAGCAGTAGGACCAAATGGTTTCCATGGTTTTTCATCTTTTTCTTCGGACTTAAAGTCTAAAGGAGTTCCTCCTTTCCAAGGTTGTTTTGCAGATGCTTTTCTGCCAGCATGGGCTAGTTGTATAGCAGGAATAGAACCCATGTCTTTTATAAATTTAGCAATTTTTTCGAATTCTACAGCTTGTTTATCATTCCACAACCCACAGCAATAAGGTGTAATTCTTCCTTTTTCTTGGACAGCAGTTGCTTCCGTAAAAATTATGCCTACTCCAGCTCTTGCATAAGTACTTAGATGAGAAAAATGCCAATCATTGGGAAGACCTTTTCTTGCTGAATACATGCACAAGGGTGATAGAACAATTCTATTTTGTGTTGTGATGCCACGAATTTTTATAGAAGAAAATAATTTAGATTTCATTTGTAATAATAATACTGATTTATTTGTTTTACACAATTAGTTTAAGATGCTAATTTATTTTTTCGGCTCGGTGGCAGAGTGGTTATGCAGCGGATTGCAAATCCGTCTACGGCGGTTCGATTCCGTTCCGAGCCTCGTTATTAGAAAGGAAAAGTTTGAGAGAACCTTGTATAGTAGGTGTTTCTGATGCTAAAATAGATGATAGAGGGTGTGTAAGTAAACTCTCGTCTGTTCTTAGCATACAAAGAGAATGTGCAACTGAAGCATTAAAAATATCAGGACTTGAATTTAAAGATATTGATGGACTAGCTGTAGCTGGATTATGGGGAATGCCTGGTCCAGGTGTTATGCAACCTAATGTTCTAACTGAGTATTTAGG
>PCCU01000018.1 GCA_002732015.1 Candidatus Pelagibacterales bacterium | reverse complement strand
TTATTAATATTATCTTATTATCCTTAATAAGATAGTTGTTAATATTAAAATAACTACTGTCATTAATAAAATAGGTAAAGCATAGGAATGTTTAAATAGAAATTAAATAAAAGAACTGAAGGTATACTAAATATACATAAAATAGAACTTGAAATCCATGTTGCCCCATCGCCAATTTTAGTTTCATCGAAACTAATATTACACTTACTACAATCACTATTTAATGTAATAATTCCTTTAAAAACTTTACCTCGCGAACAATTAGGATAATTATTTAATAGAAAATTTACTACAACCCATTTTATTGCTATCTTTAGCCTCCCCACCAATAAATTGAAAAGAATAAAAATAACCAAACTACATCAACAAAATGCCAATACCAAGCTGCGGCCTCAAACCCAAAATGTTGTTCAGGCTTAAAGTGCCCTGCTAAAGTCCTAAATAATATAACAATTAAAAAAATGGTACCTACTAAAACATGAAACCCATGAAAACCTGTTGCCATAAAAAATGTAGAACTATATATTCCATCACCAAAAGCAAACTTAGCATGACCATACTCATATGCTTGAACAAAACTAAACAATATTCCTAATGCGATAGTCGCCACCAAGCCCCAAATAACGGTTTTTCTTTTTCCTTCTAACAAAGCATGGTGAGCCCAAGTAACTGTAGTACCTGAAGTTAATAAAATTACGGTATTTAAAAGTGGTAAATGAAAAGGGTCAAAAGTCTCTACACCTTGAGGAGGCCACTGTCCCCCTGTAAATGTAACTCTACTATATTGAATTGCTTCGTCTGCAAAAATGCTTGCGTCAAAAAAAGCCCAAAACCAAGCAACAAAAAACATAACCTCTGAGGCAATGAATAGAGCCATACCATATCTGAGACCAATTAATACAAATGCATTGTGATGACCTTCGTGTTCGGCCTCCCTAATAACGTCTCTCCACCATCCAAACATAGTAAGTATTACTAGAAAACCTCCCATACCAAAAACCCACTCTCCAAAATTTATCTTATGCATAAACATAATTGCACCTACAGCAAGAATTAAGGCAGATATCGAACCCAATAATGGCCAAGGGCTAGGTTCTACTAGGTGATAGGGGTGTGATTGTTTTGAATTTGACATATTTTATAAACCTTTTATTTATTTTATTATAATCTACCTTATTGAAAATTTCTAATATTAATATTATTAGTGTTAAAAAAAGTATAGCTTAATGTTATTGATTTAATCTCCTGAGTATTGGGATCATTGTATAAGTTAGGACTAATAAAAAAAGTTACAGGCAATGAAATTGTTTCTCCAGGAAGAATAGTATTTTCTTCGTAGCAGAAACAATCCAACTTATTAAAATAAATTCCAGCCTTTTGCGGAGTCACATTGTATGATGCAATGGCTTCTATTGCTTTATCTGTATTATTGGTAATTTTATATTCAACAGAATTAGTTTTACCAAGCTTTGTAACTAATGATCTTTTAACAGGCTGAAAATTGACCCCTAAATGTCTTTCTTTATCTGCATTAAACCTTACCTTTATTTCTTTATCTAAAACTATATCTGATGGAATTGAAGTTTCTTGAATAGTGCCTCCATAACCAGTAACTTTACAAAATAAGTTATAAAGTGGTACAGAAGCAAAAGCCAATAAAAACATTCCTAATGGTATTACAAATATTAAGATTGCAAGCTTCTTGTTATTATTTCTTAAATTTTTCATAACCCAGACATTTTTAAAATAGTTATTATATAAATTATTACAACCAAAGAAACTATCAATAATGCTATCAAATACTTTTTTTTCAATTTAAATAACACTACCAATAAAAAGTTAAAAAGTTATCTGCTATTAATGCAATAAAAATCATAAACAAATATAATATAGAAAATTTAAATAATTTTTTTGAAGAAATACTGTCCTGAGGCTTTATGCAATAGGCAATGTATAAGAAAAGAGTATTTAATAATACAGCTACTATAAAATAAAACATACCAGAATATTTTAAAAAATAAGGTAAAAGAGAGATTAGATATAATAAATAAGAATATTTAATTATACTTTTTATAGTTGTTTTTCTTCCTAAAACATTTGGTAGCATTGGTAAGCCAACTTTTTCGTAATCGTTCTCAGAAAAAAGAGAAAGTGCCCAAAAATGAGGAGGAGTCCAAATAAAAATCAATAAAAATAATATAATAGGAAACGAATTTATATCTCCTGATACAGATACCCAACCTATTACAGGAGGTAATGCACCTGCAGCGCCTCCTATAACAATGTTGTAATAAGTTCTTCTTTTTAACCAAATTGTATATATAAACACGTAAAAGAGAATAGAGCTTGCTAATAAAAAGCTAGCTAACAAGTTAGAGGCTAACCCTAACAGGAGTACTGATATTATACTAAGTAAAATACCTAAACCTAATGCTTCATCTGGCCTAACTATTCCTGATGGTATAGGTCTATCTTTAGTTCTATGCATTTTAGCGTCAATATCTCTGTCATACCACATATTTATACACCCTGCAGCCCCTGCTCCAATTGCTATGCTAAGTAATGAAATTAAAAATAGTACTGGATGTGAAGTATTATTGTGTAAAGCTAGAATTTGTCCACATAAGGCAGTAAATATTGCTAAAGACATAACCCTAGGTTTAAGAAGCGAGAAATAAGCACCTATAGAACCTAGCTCAGCCTCATGCTTTAATCTATTAGGTGCTACATTTGACATTTCATTTTATTAAATTCTATATGTCTAATGACTAGATTTATTGTCTTTCATGTCCATTTTAGGCAATTCTTCATAAGTATGAAATGGTGGAGGAGAAGTAGTTCTCCATTCGAAAGTGTCAGGCTTTCCTCCCCAAGGATTATCAGCACACTTTTTACCAAAATAAAGAGTTCTAAACAAAATAACTATAAACCAAATAACTGCTATGCCAGAAATATATGATCCATAAGTAGCTATTGCGTTCCAACCTGCATATGCATCAGGATAATCTGCATATCTTCTAGGCATGCCCTGTAAACCTAAAAAATGCATTGGAAAAAATGTTAAGTTTACACCAATAAACATAAGCCAAAAATGAACTTTTCCCATCCATTCCTCATATTGCTTGCCGGAGATTTTTCCGAACCAGTAATAAAAACCTGAGAACAATGCAAAAACTGCTCCTAAAGACAAAACATAATGAAAATGGGCTACAACATAATATGTATCATGTAATACCGTATCTATGCCTGCATTAGCCAATACAACTCCAGTTACCCCGCCTAAAGTAAATAAAAATATAAAACCAATAGAAAACAACATTGGAGTAGTAAATTTAATAGATCCTCCCCACATTGTAGCTATCCAGCTAAATATTTTGATACCAGTAGGGACTGCTATCACCATAGTAGCTGCCGTAAAATATGCTTTTGTATCAACATCTAAACCCACTGTATACATGTGATGTGCCCAAACAACAAAACCTACTACACCTATAGATACCATAGCATATGCCATACCTAAATAACCAAATACTGGCTTTCTAGAGAAAGTTGAAACAACATGACTAACTATTCCAAATGCTGGTAGAATTAAAATGTAGACCTCGGGATGTCCAAAAAACCAGAATAAGTGTTGAAAGAGAATGGGATCTCCTCCTGCCTCTGGAGCGAAAAAAGCTGTACCAAAATTTCTGTCTGTAAGCAACATAGTTATTGCACCTGCCAGAACGGGTAGAGAAAGAACTAATAAAAATACTGTTACTAGAATAGACCAAACAAATAGAGGCATTCTATGCAGCGTCATACCTGGTGTTCTCATATTAAAAATTGTTGTAATGAAATTTATTGCTCCAAGAATTGAAGACGCTCCAGCTAAGTGTAAACTTAAAATAGCCATATCCACAGCTGGTCCTGAATGTCCTAAAGCACTAGATAGTGGAGGATAGATAGTCCAACCTGTACCAGCTCCACCTTGAACAAAAGGACTTGCCATTAGTAAAATAAATGCTGGAACAAGCAACCAAAAGCTTATGTTATTCATTCTAGGAAAAGCCATATCTGGGGCACCTATCATAATAGGCACAAACCAATTACCAAAGCCTCCTATCATTGCAGGCATTATCATAAAAAAGATCATGATCAAACCATGGGCTGTAGTAAGTACATTATACATTTGGTAATCGCCATTTAAAATACCATCACCTGGTGCAGATAATTCTGTTCTCATGATAAGTGACATTATTCCACCTATAATTCCAGCTATAATAGCAAAAATAAGATACATTGAACCTATGTCTTTGTGATTTGTAGAAAAAACCCATCTTTTCCAACCTGTAATCTGATGGTCATGATCATGTTCTATAACTGTTGATACCATTAAAAAGCTCCTTTACATTATTTAGCTGACAATTCTATATTTTCAGTACTATTTGCATATTTTTTTTGTGACTCAGCCACCCATTTATTAAATTCATCTTCGGTAACAACATGAATTTCAATAGGCATTGACTGATGATTAACCCCACATAGTTCTGAACACATGCCATAATATATACCTGTTTTTTCTGCCTTGAACCATGTTTCATTTAATCTTCCAGGAACAGCATCAGTTTTAACACTAAATGCTGGCACAGCCCAACTGTGCAAAACATCTGCAGCTGTTACCTGTACTCTTACTATCTTGTTAACAGGAACTACTACTGTTGTGTCTGTAGTTAGCATTCTTTTAAAAGGTCTTCCATCTTCTACTTCGTCTTCCCCTTGCAACATGAATGCTTCATAAGAAAAGTTACCGTGATCGGGATACTCATAACCCCAGTACCACTGGTAACCTATTGCCTTTATAGTTAGGTCTGGTTCAGGAATTACATCTTGTTTATAAAGTAATTTAAAGGAAGGAACTGCTATTACTACTAAAATTAAAACAGGAATAGCAGTCCATAAGATTTCTATTAAGGTATTATGTACTGTTTTAGAGGGATTTTTATTATTTTTTTCAGAATATCGGTAGCATACCCATAAAAGTAAAGCTAATACAAATAAGGTAATTAAAGTAATAATAATTAAAACAAAAAAGTGCATGTCATAAACATCTTTTGCAACTTCACTTATAGGATTTTGCAAATCTATTCCCCAATTAGTAGGAACTCCCAAGCCTTCTTCATTTGCTTGAATAAAAGCAGGATATATTATAGAGAAAATTAGAGTTAAAAAATGAATTTTAATATTATTTATTATTTTCATATTATCCTTAAATTATTATTATAGCTATTACAATATATATAGGGTATCAAAAAAAAAAATCTCGTTTAAATATTTAAAAATTATTATAATAAAACTATAGCTATCATATACTAATAAACATTTCTATATATTTTTTAAATTGAGATTGTTTTTCATTGCAAACTCTCGTATGTTTATCAATAATTATGAAATAATAAATTAAGGTGGAAGATGTCATATAACGAAAAAAAATATTTAGAAGAACATAAAAAAACTTGGCAAGGATTTATTAGTTTAAGTATTAAAGGAAGTATAATTGTAGCAATCATATTAATTCTTATGAGTATTTTTCTCACTGGTTAATCAAAATAATTTTTATATTAAGCATTGTCATTTAATTTTCTAGAATCCCTTAACGAAAACCAAAGAAAAGCTGTTTTACATACATCAGGCCCTCTTCTAATACTAGCTGGAGCAGGCACAGGAAAAACTAGAGTACTAACTACAAGATTAGCAAATATTTTAAAAAAAAAATTAGCTAATCCGTTTGAAACACTAACTGTAACTTTTACCAATAAAGCAGCAAGCGAAATGAAACATAGAGTAGAAGATATGCTAAAAATAGGAACTGACGGATGGTGGATTGGTACTTTTCATGCAATGGGAGCTAGAATTCTAAGAAAACATCAAGAAATTGTAGGATTAAAAAGTCAGTTTTCCATTATTGATGTAGATGATCAAATTAGATTAATAAAACAAGCTTTGTCTTACCATAATGTAGACGAAAAAAGGTGGCCAGCAAGATTATTTCACAATGTTATTCAAAGATGGAAAGATAAAGGATTAAACCCTGAAGATATATCAAACGATGAAATTTTTGGATCTGTTGCTGGAAAAAAAATATACAGAACTTATCAAAATAGGTTAACAACCTTAAATGTCGTTGATTATGGAGATTTGCTTTTGCAAAATTTAAATATTTTTAAAAATAATTCAGAAATTTTGAGTATATATCAGAAAAAATTTAAATATATTTTAGTTGATGAATATCAGGATACGAATGTATGCCAACATCAATGGCTAAATTTACTAGCTGCTAACTTTAAAAATATTTGTGCAGTTGGTGATGATGATCAATCTATTTATTCATGGAGAGGAGCTGAAGTAAAGAATATTCTTAAGTTTGAAGATGCTTTTAAAGCTACTAAAGTTATAAAATTGGAAGAAAATTATAGGTCAACGAATAATATTTTAGAGGCTGCAAATGGACTTGTGAAAAAAAATAAAGCAAGATTAGGAAAAAACCTGTGGACGAAAAAAGAACGAGGAGAAAAGATACACGTTATTAATATTTCAAGCAGTGAGGAAGAAGCAAGAACCGTTAGTGATATTATAGAAAACCTTTTTTCAAAAGGTTGCAAACTTTCGTCTATGGCAATTTTAGTTAGGGCTACATATCAAACTAGGTTTTTTGAAGATAGATTTATAAAAATTGGTTTGCCTTATAAAATTATTGGAGGAACTAAGTTTTATGAAAGATTAGAAATTAAAGATGCAATGGCTTACCTCAGATTGGTAGTTAGTGACTATGATGATCTAGCCTTTGAAAGAATAATTAATGTACCTAAAAGAGGCTTAGGAACTAAATCATTATTAGATATTCAAACCAATGCAAGAAAGAATAATATCACGTTATTGGAAAGTTGTAGAATATTATCTGAAAATAATTACTTTAATGTTAAAACTTCAATAAATATTAAGTACTTTTTGAAAAAGTTAGAGAGTTGGAAAAAAGAAAAAGCAAGCTTACCTGCCTCTGAAATAGTAGAATTAGTTCTTGAAGAGTCCGGTTATGTCGAAATGTGGCAAAATGACAAATCTGTTGAGTCAGAAGGTAGGTTAGAAAACTTAAAAGAGTTGGTTTCAGCAGTTACAGAATTTGAGAATTTAAATAGCTTTCTAGAACATATTCAACTAGTTATGGATAATTCTGTTAATGATACCAAAGACACAGTGAACCTACTTACACTTCATGCAGCAAAAGGCTTAGAATTTGATAATATCTTTTTACCTGGCTGGGAAGAAGAAATTTTTCCAAATAAAAAATCAATTGATGAAAAACATAATGAAGGATTAGAAGAAGAAAGAAGATTGGCCTATGTTGGTATAACTAGAGCAAAAAAAAGAGTATGGATCTTACATGCTAATTCAAGGTATATACATGGTAATTGGTTGTTTTCCTCTCCATCAAGATTTATAGGTGAGTTGCCAGAAGAAAATATATCTCTAAGTAATCTTTTCTTTAATAATGAGGGTAAAAATAACATGAGTGCACAAATTGATACCGCAATTACACATACAAATTTAAAAAAATTAGAAGATACCTTACTAATTGGAGATAGGGTTTTTCATCAGAAGTTTGGTTATGGTACAATAAAAAATGTTGAAGGCGATAATGCTGAAGTCTTATTCTCCAAAACCAATCTTAAAAAAGTTAAAACTGAATTTTTAATAAAAAATGTCTAATAATTCCTTATTAAATATTTCTAACTTAAGATATGTCATGAAAAAGAAATCTCTTGATGCTTATATAGTTCCTCATAATGATGAAAACTTTTCTGAATATGTTCCCAAAAACAAAGAAAGGTTGAATTGGATTTCTGGGTTTTCAGGTTCTGCAGGCATGCTATTTGTAACGCAACACCAACTATATTTATTTACTGATGGGAGGTATATTCTACAAGCTAAAAAACAGACAAAAAATTTAAACTGTAAAATTATAAATGTTGTTGATCATACTTTTTTAGATTTTTTAAAAGATAATCAAAATAAGTTTAAAAATATAGGAGTAGAGAGCAAAACTATTAGTTTTTTAGAGTACAACCATATAAAAAATGTTATATCTAGAAATACCTCAAAGATAAAGATAATTAATAATAACCTAATAGATTTACTATGGAAAAGAAAACTTAATACACAGGATACATCAAAGATATTTTTTCTTTCAACTAAGTATTGTGGAGAAAGTGTTAAAAATAAATTACAAAAAACTTTTCGTTATCTTTCAAAAGAAAAAGCAGATTACATATTTAGTCAAAATAGTGAGTCAATTGCTTGGCTATTTAATATGCGTGGACAAGATCTACCCAATACGCCTCTAGTCTTTTGTAGTGCACTAATTGGAAAAAAAAATCAAAAATTATTTTTTGAAAACAAACAAATACCTGATAATGTAAAAAGATTTCTTCCTAAACAAACCAAAATTTATTCTTACTCAGAAATGCATAAAGTATTACAGAATAGTTGTAANTCANCTAAGATTATCATAGATGATAANANACTATCTTTATTTAACTATAATTTTTTGAAAAAAATTACTAGTCATTTNTTAATAAAAGATGATATNTTNTTATCCTATAGATCAATAAAAAATTCTACAGAAATAGAATGTTCTAAAAAAGCTCACATACTTGATGCTGTGTCACTATGCAAATTCTTATATTGGTATAAAAGCTATGATGGACCTTTAACAGAACTTGATGTTGTAAATAAGATAGATAATCTTAGAAAGAAAAATGCAGGCTTTATTTGTCCTTCTTTTCCTACTATTGCAGGAGCAGGTCAAAATGGTGCAATAATTCATTACCAACCTAATAAAATAATTAATAAAAAAATTAATGATAGTGATATTTTGTTATTAGATAGTGGTGGTCAATATTTTTATGGAACCACAGACGTAACTAGAACTGTCACAAGAAAAAAAAATATTGCAAAAAAAATAATTCATGATTATACATTAGTTTTAAAAAGTCATATAAATGTTAATCAAAGCAAATTTCCAAAAGGAACACCAGGTTCATTCTTAGACTCAACTGCAAGAAAAATACTTTGGGATAATGGTGAAGACTTTGCTCATAGCACTGGGCACGGTGTAGGATTTTGTTTAAATGTGCATGAAGGCCCTTTTAGCATATCCTTAAAAAATCTTTCTCCTCTAAATGAAAAAATGATATTTTCAAATGAACCAGGTATATATAAAAATGGAAAATATGGTATTAGGATAGAAAATTTAGTTTTCACTAAATCTATATCTATAAAAAAGAAGAGACTTCTAGCTTTGGAAAGTTTAACACTAGTTCCTTATGAAAGAGAACTTATAGATATTTCTCTTTTAAATTTAGAAGAAAAGAATTGGTTAAATAATTATCATAAAAATGTTAATAATATTATTTCCCCTTATTTAAATAACATGGAAAAAAAATGGTTAAAAATACAATGCAAAAAAATATAAAAAAAAATATATTTAATTTTACTATCATATATGGGTCTACAAGAAAAAACAGGGTAGGTATAAGATTTGTTTATTATCTTGCAAACCAAATAAAGCTTAAAGGACATAAAGCTATTATAGTTGATCCCTTAATAGCTAAGCTTCCTATGCTAAACCAAAGGTTTGTAGAATATAAAAAATCAAAAGTACCTGAAAACATTAAAAAAGTACAAAAAGCATTGAATAGATCCAGTGCGTTTATTGTGGTAAGTGCTGAGTACAACCACATGCCACCGCCTGCATTAATTAATATATTTAATTATTATTATGCAGAATTTAATAGAAAACCATCCTGTGTATGCACTTACTCTAGTGGAGATTTTGCAGGTATTAGAGTTCAAAGCCCTTTAAGAGCTATGCTTGCCCAATTAGGATGTCCGCCTATTAAATTTGGTATGTTTCAACCAAAAGTCTCTAATTTTTTTAATAAAGAAGGAGCACCTTCTAATCAGAAAGACGCTGAAGCTAGATTTAATGTCTTCTTTGATGAATTACTCTGGTATACTAAAAAGTTAAATAGTTAGTCTTTCATTTCACTTTCTACTTCATTGCTATTTAAAATCTTTATTTTAAAAAGTTTTGCCTTTTCTAACTTACTACCTGGATCTTCTCCACAAAATAAATAATCGGTTTTCTTTGATATACTAGCAGAAACTATTGCGCCCAATGAAGTGAGTTTTTTTGTAATAACTTTTCTCGAATATTTTTTAAATGATCCCGTTATTACTACAATTTTATTAGAAAATTTATTACTTTCATAATATTCATATCTTAAATTAATATATTTTAACAATGAATTTATTTGAAATAAGTTTTGGTCTTCTTCCAAATAGTTTTTAATACTTTTAATAATAATTTCTCCTACTCCATCAAAGCTATCTGAAGAATCATATGTTAAAAAATAATTAATAAACTTTTCTACACTATCAAATTTTCTAGATATTATTAAGGCTATTCCTTGACCTACATGTCTAATACCTAGTGAATAGATAAATCTATCAAAAGTTATACTTCTACTTATTTTTATAGAATTAAATAATTTTAAAATACTTTTTTCTCCAAGCCCTTCAATGTCTTTTAAATTAAATTTTCCATTATTATGGTTCTCTTCTAATAAAAAAATATCAATAAAACTTTTAATGATTTTTTTTTTCCAAAAAACTCTAATTTGTCTCTCTCCTAATCCCTCAATATCGAAAGCATTTCTTGACACAAAATGTGATAGAGAATTGATAACTTGTTCTTTGCATCCATGGTAATTAAAACATCTTACTGCTACTTCATTTTTGTTTCTTTTTAACTTACTATTACAACTAGGACAGTTTTCTGGAAATTTTATTTTTTCAGGCTTTTTAGACTTCTTTATTACACTGGTAATTTTAGGAATTACATCGCCTGCTCTTTGAATACTTATTGTATCTCCTAATGACAAAGAAAGTCTTTTTATTTCGTCTTGATTATGCAATGTAGCCCTATTAATTTTAACCCCTCCTACTATTACTTCTTCTAATATCGCAACTGGAGTTATAGTTCCCGTTCTGCCAACCTGAAAAGAAACATCTTTGATAGTTGTTATGGCATTTTCTGCAGGAAATTTATGCGCTAAAGCCCATCTTGGCCACCTAGATGTTGCTCCTAAATTTTCTTGGTCACTTATTGAGTCTAACTTATAAACTATTCCATCTATGTCATAATTTAAAGAACTTCTAGTACTTTTTATCTCTTCATAGAACTTTATCATTTCCTCAAAAGTATTGCATAGTTTAGAAGGCTGGTTTAAAGAAAAGTTATACTTAAATAATATTTCTCTTATATTACTTAAAGAGTTCCCAAAAAAACTTTTATCTCCTATTATAGTGTATCCATAAAAACTCAACTTTCTTTCTTTTGTGATTTCTGGGTCTAATTGTCTAACTGAACCTGACGCAGCATTCCTTGGTGTAGAAAATAATGGCAAGCCCTTCTCTTTTCTTTGCTTATTTAATTCCTCAAATATATTTTTTTTAATAAATATTTCTCCTCTAATTTCTAAATCTTCAGGAAATTCTCTCGGTAAAGTTTTTTTTATCCCCTCTACATGTGCTAGGTTTCTAGTAATATCTTCTCCCTTTGATCCATCTCCTCTAGTAAGGCCTATATTTAAGAGTCTTCCTTTATACCTCAAAGAAGCAGACAGCCCATCCACTTTAGTTTCAGCTAAAACATTAAACTTTCTATTGAGCAACGAGTTAATTTTATCATAAAAGTTTTTTACTTCATTTTTTTCATATGCATTATTTAAAGATAACATTGGAGAATTATGTTCAATGGTTTTAAAGTTTTCACTATCAAGCTTTCCTATTTTTTTATTAGGATTATTACTAATTTTTTCTTCTGGAAATTGTTTTTCTAAATCAATTAAATTTTTTCTTAATTGATCATATTCTTGGTCTGAAATTTCCTGATAATTTTTTTTATAATATAGATCATCATGATAGTTAATCTTATCTACCAAATTTTTTATTTGATTTTTTATTATGCTTTTATTTATTGATTTATTTTTCATTAATTAGTTGATTTGCTACCTTTAAAGCTTCTTCTGTAATCACTTCTCCAGATATCATTTTAGCTATTTCTTCAACTCTTTTTTCTTTATTAAGCTTTTTGATACCGGTAAAAGCATCTGTTTCATTGTAAAATTTAAATGATTTAAAATGATTTCTTCCTCTAGAGGCTACCTGAGGTAAGTGAGTAACTACCAACACCTGTTGAAGCTTAGATAGCTCTTGTAATCTCAAGCCCACTGCATCTGCTACAGCCCCGCTAACACCACTGTCTACTTCATCAAAAACTAGTGTTTTAGGATTGATGCTTTTAGCCAATACCAAATTTATAGCTAGCATTAATCTAGACAACTCACCGCCAGAGGCAATCTTGTGAATTTCTGATTCTTTAGTACCTCTATTCATTCTAACTAAAAACCTTACAGAGTCTGCCCCATTTGTATTCCATAATTTTTTTTCTTTTGGTAGAATTTCAACTTTAAAATTAGCATCAATTAATTTTAATGGGCCTAGTTCTTTATTAATTTCTTTTTCGAGCTTTTTAGAAATAATTAATCTTTCTGATGATAGTTTTTGTGCAGCCTCAAAAAAAGATTGTTCTACTTTTTCGAGTTTATTTTTTATTTCTTGAATTTCTTGAGATTGATTATCTAATTCGGCATAATCTTTTTCTAAATCCTGTAAAAGTTTATTTAGTCCAGATGGTTCAATATTGAACTTTCTTGATAAATTATTAATGTCAAATAATCTTTGCTCAATTTCCTCTAATTCTTTTGGGTTAAAATGATAGTTTTCTCTAATATTTTTTATATTATTTATTACTTCTTTAGATTCTATTAATATTTGATTAACGGAATGGCTTATCTGTTTAAGTTCTATAATTTCTTTTGAGTCATCAACTATTGAATCTAGCTTACTAGCATTACTAGCTAAGTCATTATTTGCAGTATTGTTATCATCACTTAATAAAATATAAATTTTATTTATTACGTCGAAAATTTTTTCATGATGGGTTAAAAAAGCCTTTTTAGACTTAAGTGTTACTTCTTCATTTTCTTTTAAATCTAACTTACTGATTAAGTTGATGTTATTTTTAAGATCCTCCTCCTGTTTTTCTTTATTTTTATTTAATTCTAAAGCATCCATATAAATTTGAGAAAGCTTGGCATAATTTTTATAAGACTCCTTTACCTTTTCAAGCAAAACATAGTGTCCTGCATATCTATCCAAGAGTCTCATATGCAATCCAGACTCAAGTAAGCCTATTTTTTCATTTTGTCCATGAATCTCTATTAAGGAAGAACCTATATCTTGAAGCAGCCCTACCGTTACTGGGCTATCATTAATGAAAGCTTTACTTTTTCCATTGTTATAAAGAATTCTTCTTAACAAAACTTCATTATTATCTGAACTAATACCATGTTTTGTAAGTTTGTCTCTCAGAAAGCCATTATTTTTAACATCAAACTCTACTGTAACACTACCTTCATTAACGCCTTTCCTTAAAAAGCTTACATCCGATCTTCTTCCAGTAGCTAGACTTAAACAATTTAATAATACAGACTTTCCAGCTCCAGTTTCCCCTGAAAAAACTGTTAAGCCTTCATCAAAATCAATTTTAAGAGATTCTATTAATACAATATTTTTTATGAAAATATATTTAATCATCACTCAATTAAATTTTTATTTTTTAATAATTTATAACTATATTTATACCATTTACTCTTAGGAAAGTTATATCCTAAAACTCTTGCATTAATAATAGCTTCTTCATTTACACCCAAGATCAAATAAACTTCTACTAATCTATGAAGAGACTCAGGTACAAATGAACTAGTTTGATAGTTGTTAACTATGTTCTTAAATCTTTTTATTGCTGCAATATATTTTTTTAATGAAAGGTAAGTTTTGGCTACATTTAATTCCTTAGAAGCCAAAATATCCTCTAAAAATATAATCTTGTAATAGGAGTCTTTTGCATAAGGGGTTTCTGGGTATCTATCTAATATTAACTTAAATGTTTGGTAAGCCATTTTTACTGCTGTTTGATCTCTTTTATCATCTATTATTTGGTCAAAGTGACACATTCCTAATAAATACTGAGCATAAGAAACTTGGTCAGAGGCAGGATATAAGCTAATATATCTTTTTAAATTAATTTCTGCTTTTACAAAATCACGATTTTTGTAACTAGCATATGATGACATAAGTATAGACTTTCTTGCCCAAACTGAGTAAGGGTGTTGCCTTTCTACCTCGTCAAATTCATATATGGCATCTTCATAATTTTTACTATTTAATTTTTCCAATGCGCTTTTATAAATCGTGTTTAATGTTCTTTCTTCATAGGGTATTTCCTTGTTTTTATTTCCTGAACATGAAAATATAAGCATTATTATTACAATAAATGGAAGTTTAAAAAGAAACAGTTTGTATTTATGAATTAATAACATATTTTTAAAATATAATTAATAT
>PCCU01000017.1 GCA_002732015.1 Candidatus Pelagibacterales bacterium | reverse complement strand
CGAAATGTGCTAAATAAAAAGCAGGTGATTTCGCTAATTAAGGAGATTAAGGATATTTTAGGATCTGATTGCTTGGTAATGATAGATCAAGAAGGAGGAAAAGTATCAAGACTTAGAAAAGAAATATGGCCAGAATTTCCTGCTGCAAATGTGTTTGGATTAATTGCCAAAAATAATTTAAAAAAAGCAAAAAAAGCGACATTTGAAAACTTTTACTCAATAGGCAAAGAAC
The DNA here is from genome assembly GCA_002732015.1 of Candidatus Pelagibacterales bacterium. Taxonomy (GTDB): domain Bacteria; phylum Pseudomonadota; class Alphaproteobacteria; order TMED109; family TMED109; genus JAYYAX01. The sequence continues at coordinate 57,716 of PCCU01000017.1, read as the reverse complement.
TGAAAGAATTGGGAATAACTTATAATTGTGCGCCTGTCTTAGATTTGTTAGTAAAAAACTCTAATGCTGTAATAGGTAATAGATCGTTTTCAAGAGATCCTAAAATAGTAAGCTTATTAGGATATGAAGCTTGTAAAGGTTTAATAAAAGCTAATATAAAACCAATCCTAAAACATATTCCTGGACATGGTAGATCTAAAGATGATAGTCACAAGAAACTACCTGAAATAGGTTTGACTGTAGCTGAATTAAAAGATGACTTTTTTCCTTTTAAGAAACTAAATCAATTTAATTATGCTATGACAGCTCATATCAAGTATAAAAAAATAGATAATAAGAACTGCGCTACTCAATCTAAAATAGTCATTAAAAATATAATTAGAAAATTAATAGGCTTTAAGGGTGTTTTATTCTCAGATGATCTTTGTATGAAGGCTTTAAAAGGAGGGTATTACTTTAGAGCAAAGAAAGCTATAGAGGCAGGTTGTGAAATAGTTTTGCACTGTGAACCTAACTTAGAATATATGATCAAGTCAACTTTAGGAGCAGGAAAGGTATCGAATAAACTTAGAAAAAAATTATTAAAATAGTTTTTTTATTTATAAATTCCTACTATTTGTGTATATTTAGTTATTAATTGAAAATAGGGCACTATAAGTTGTATACGTTCGAAAAATCAGACTTTGAAGCTAATAGAGAAAATACTGACGAGGATGAAAATAATTTATTAAATATAGATTTAGAAGGTTTCAGTGGTCCTTTAGACCTTTTATTACAATTAGCTCAACAAAAAAAGCTAGATATAACAAAAATTTCCATATTATCTTTAGTTGATCAATATTTAACATTTATAAAGCAAACAAAAAAATTAAATCTTGATTTGGCATCTGACTATTTAGTTATGGCTGCAATACTTGCATATATTAAGTCAAAATTATTATTACCTAATGAAATAGATAATGGTAAAAATGAAAAAGAAACATTGCCAGAATTATTAGCCTTTAATTTAAAGAGATTAAAAGCTATGAGAGAAACATCTGAAAAGTTATTTTCAAGAGACCTTTTAAGTCTAAATAGATTTTTAAAAGGACAAATTCTTGACCAATCTATTGTACTAGAAACAGAATTTTATTGTAATAAAAACAGTTTATTAATTTGCTTCTCGAATATTTTCAATAGAAAAGGAATAAAAAACATAACTTTAAAGTCAAAAAATTATTATAATATAGAAAATGCGATAGAAAAAATTAAAAACTTTTATAAATCCTTTAAAGACTGGTTCACCATAAGTAAAATTTTACCTGAAATAAGCGAAGTCGGTGAAGAAAAAAGGTCACTCAAAGTTGCTTTTATTACAACAGTTGCTGCTTCATTAGAATTAGCAAAAAGAGGGGAGATTTGTATCAAGCAAAATGAAGAATGCGGAGAAATTTTTTTAAAAAGAAAATAATATATGTTAAAAGAGGAAAAAAAAGTTTTAAGAATAATAGAAGCATTAATTTTTGCTAGTGAAAAAGCTATTCACTTAAACGATATTAAAAAAAGAATTCCAGAATTTGAAAATATAAATAGTTATTTATTAAAATTGCAAAAAGACTATGAAGTAAGAGGTATAAACCTTAAAGTAAGTGATAACATGTGGTATTTTGAAACTTCACCGGACCTTTCTGAATATTTAAAAGAGCATAAAATAATAAGAAAAAAATTATCAAAAGCTGCTATGGAAACGTTATCAATTGTTGCTTATTTTCAACCTATCACTAAACCAGAGATAGATGAAATAAGAGGAGTTTCAACTCATCCCGGTATATTTGAGCTATTGTTAAATAATGACTGGATTGAAAACAAAGGTAGAAAGGAAGTTCCGGGAAGACCTGCTTTGTGGCATACTACAAAATATTTTCTTCAATATTTTAATTTAACCAATCTTAAAGAATTACCATCTAAAAAAGAACTAAAAGAGATGGGACTATTGACAAAAGGAGATAACTTAAAAGACGAATTAATAAATTGACTTGCAAATGTAAATAATTATCAATTACAATAGCAACTAAGTCTTTTTATTTAAGGTTTTAAGGAGAATTGAATTTTTTCAATAACGCAAAGTGGCAAAGAATATAATGTTTGGTTGTTTATAAGTATCGCTATAGCGGCTATAATATTTATTCCTATTACAACTATTTGGTTCAAGGCTTTATCAGCAGATAATTTGGTTTGGAATCATATTTATGAAAATTTTTTTTTAAAATTCAGTATAAACACAATTATATTAATGCTGGGTGTATCGATACTTACCTTGTTTTTAGGACTTATATCTGCTTGGCTTACAGTTTTTTATGACTTTTATTTTAAAAAACTATTTTCTTATTTGCTAATAATACCAATTGCTATTCCTCCTTATGCTGTAGCTTACTGTTATGCTGACATAACAGACAAAGGGGGAGTGTTATTTTCTTTTCTAGAGTTTTTAAATTTGGAACAATTACAATACTTGTTGCCATCAGTTAGATCTATTCATGGAGCAATATTTGTATTGAGTATCACTTTGTTTCCTTACGTTTACTTGATAGCAAGGTTTTCTTTTGCAAATAATTCTAAAAAAATCATAGAAGCCGCAGCTAATTTAGGTGTTGATAGAGTAAGGTTGTTTTTTAAATGCGCATTACCTTTAGGTAAGCCTGCAATTATTGCGAGTTTGGTATTAGTTATGATGGAGACAATGTCAGACTTTGGAGTAGTTCATTATCTAGGAATAGATAGTCTTTCTGTAGGGATTTATAAATCATGGTTTGGTCTAGGTGATTTTAATAGTGCAGCTAGATTAGCTACTATATTATTTATATTAGCTTTTATTGTTATCACTGTAGAAAATTTACTTAGAAATAAAAATGAAGGAAAAGTTTTTTCATTTGATTTATCTGAACAAGATGTAAGAGTTTTTTCAGAAAAAAATATAGGCCCATTCATTGTTATTCTATTTTTTACAGTTATTGCTTTATTAATTCCATTTTCATGGTTAATTTACAGTTCTTTAAGTTTAATCATGAGTGACATTAATATTATTGAACACTTCTATAAGGCTTCTTTTAATTCAATTATGCTTGCATTTTTAAGTGCAGCATTAATAACTATAGTTGCAGCTGTCATTTGTTTTACACAAAGGATCTATGGAGGTTCATTAAATTTATTCATTAACTTTGCAAAAGTTGGATACGCATCACCTGGTATAGTTATAGCAATTGGAGTTATAACTACAGTTCTATTTTTAGATAAAAAAATTATTCAACTATTACAATTAATAAACATTGAGGATGTAGGACTCATAATTTCAGGTTCTTTTTTTATACTAGTTTTTGCTTATTTAATAAGATTTTTAGCAGTGGCTTTTAACCCAATAGAAGCAGCATATCAAAAAATCAATAAAAAAATTGATTTTGCTGCAATAAATTTAGGAGCAAAAAATAGTATTCTATTTTTTAAGATTCATATCCCTATGCTACAGGCTAGTTTTATTATAGCTTTTCTTTTTGTATTTATTGATATCTTAAAGGAATTACCCGCAACATTAATCTTAAGACCATTTAACTTTAATACTCTGTCAATTCTAACATTTGAGTATGCAAGTTCTGAACAATTAAAAATGGCTGCAATTCCATCACTATTAATTATGTTATTTTCTTTACTTCCGTTGATTTTGATAAGGCTTATTTTTAAAGTGAAAAAAATATGAATAAAGATTTTTTGGAATTAAAAGATGTCAGCTATCAAGTAGGCTTAAAAAATATACTTAGCAACATTACATTCTCTCTCAAAAAAGGCGAAATATTAACAATTGTTGGTCCTTCAGGTTCAGGAAAATCATCAATTTTAAAAATAATCGCAGGTCTAATTAAGCCTAGTAATGGATCTATTACTTTTTTAAAAAATTTATTATCTTCAAATAAAGTATTAATACCAACAGGTGAGAGAAAAATAGGGTTAATGTTTCAAGAAGATGTTTTATTTCCGCACTATACCGTATATGAAAATATTGAGTTTGGAATTCTTAATAAAGAAAAAAACAACAGAAAAAAAATAGTATCAAAATTGCTAAGTGTATTTAAACTAAATGATGTTGCTGACTTATATCCTGATAAACTCTCTGGTGGAGAAAAGCAAAGGGTAGCTCTAGCAAGAATTTTAATTACTAGACCAAAAATATTACTAATGGATGAGCCTTTTTCAAGTTTGGATTATAATTTAGGAAAAGAAATTAGTGAATTTACAATAAAACTTTTAAAAGAAAATAAAATATCTGTGATTTTTGTCACTCATGACATTAAATCTGCTTTCAGAGTGAGTGATAAAATGCTAATTATAAAAAAAGGTAAAATAATACAGAATGATACTCCAGAAAATATATATAATAAACCTTCTGATAGATTTATTGCTGAATTTGTTGGAGAAGCAAATAAAATAGAGGCCAAAATTAATAAATCTGGAGAAATATTAACCCCCTTTGGAAAAATTAATTGTTTAGATTGTAAAAATAGTCAGCAAGAGTGCAATAGCAAAAAGCATTTTATTCTTATAAGGCCTGAGGATGTAAATTTTGTAAAAAATGGATTAAAGTGCAAGGTTGTAGATAAGTTTTTCCTTGGAGATATATGGGAGTATAAAGTTTTAATAAAAAAAACCTTACCTGCTTTAAAGGTAAGAACAAGTAATAGTGATGTAAAAATAAATGAATTTGTTGGGCTAAGTATCAACACAAAAAAAATACTAGTTTTTTCAAAATAAAAAATTTATTGCTGTTATATAAAATATTATATAAATTCATAAAATAGGAGATAATAATGGGTATAAGTATTTGGCAAATAGTTTTAGTTTTAGTAATAATCTTGATATTATTCGGAGCGGGAAAAATCCCACGTGTAATGGGTGATATAGCTAAAGGTATAAAAAGTTTTAAGGCAGGAATGAAGGAGGGTGAAGAGTCAGAAGAGATTGATGATAGTTCGTCTTCAAAGGAAAGCAAGAAAAACCCAAGAAAGAAAAGTACTTCAGCAAAAAAGTGAATAGTAATATTTAGATGACAAAATTGATTATATAATTTTTTGTTAGTATATATAATATTTAGTTCTATTTATTAATGACTTCATTTTGATAAATGGAATCTTTTTTACGAACTTTAAGTATAGAATTTTGTATGAACGAGAAATTATCTAAAAATAAAGATGAAATGGAAGCTTCAAAAGCTCCCTTGATATCTCATTTGATAGAATTAAGAGATAGACTTAAGTGGGCTGTTTTATTTTTCTTTTTAACTTTCTGTATATGCTATTACTTTGCCAATACGATTTATAATTTTTTAGTAGAACCTCTATATCAAATTTATATAGATAAGGGTATTAGCAATCCAAGGATGATATATACTGCTTTAACAGAAGCTTTTTTTACTTATTTAAAAGTTTCTTTTTATGGAGCACTATTTTTATCCTTCCCTATTTTAGCTATGCAGGTTTATAAATTTGCTGCTCCTGGCTTATACAAAAATGAAAAAAAGGCATTTCTACCTTTTTTAATAGCAACTCCTATCTTATTTTCTCTAGGAGCTGCATTAGTTTATTACTTTATATTTCCTTTGGCTTGGAGTTTTTTTTTAGGTTTCCAGACTTCTAGCATTGAGACAGGTATGGCTATAGAATTAGAAGCAAAAGTAAATGAATACTTATCTTTAGTTTTAAAACTTATGTTTGCTTTTGGATTAGCTTTTCAAATACCAGTTGCTTTAACTTTATTGGCTAGAGCAGGCCTAGTAAATAGTCAACAACTTAAAAAAAGAAGAAAGTATGCAATAGTTATTGCATTTATATTAGCTGCAGTATTAACTCCGCCAGATTTAATAAGTCAGATTGGACTAGGAATTCCTATTATTATTCTTTTTGAAATATCTATTTATTTAGCAGCATTTTTTGAGAAAAGAAAAAATAATGATCATGATTCCGTAAAAAAGAAGAAAACATTTGGAGAAACCGATTTTAATCAATGAAAATCTAATGCATGATATCAATTTAATCAGAAAAAACCCTAATCAATTTGTTGCCGAGATGAAAAGAAGATTTGTCAAAATTGATATTAATGAAATTTTAAATTTAGATAAAAACAAAAGAAGTATAATTTTTGAGCTACAAGAGTTGCAGAATAAAAGAAATAGTTCCTCAAAGGCCATAGCTAAAATTAAAAATAATAAAGAAGAAGTTAATAAAATGATTGTTAGAGTAAATGAAATTAAATTAGATATGAAAAAAAAAGAAGAACAACTTTTAAAAGTATCTAATAAATTAGATTTAATTTTATTAAGCCTTCCAAATTGTGCCTCTCCTAAAGTTCCTACAGGAAAGGATGATAACTACAATGAATTAGTTTTTGAAACTAAAGAATTTGAAAAAAAAACAGAGGGACTTTCACATGATGAAATAGGAAAGAATATGGGTATGATGGATTTTGATAGTGCTAGTAAAATATCAGGATCTAGATTTGTAATATTAAAGTCTTATTTGGCTAGCTTAGAGAGGGCATTATGTAATTTTATGTTAGACATTCATACTAATGAGCACGGGTATGAAGAGGTTAGCACACCCCATTTAGTAAAAGATGATGCTTTGATAGGTACAGGACAACTTCCTAAATTTAAAGAAGATTTATTTTTCACCTCAAACAAAAAGTGGTTAATACCTACAGCAGAAGTTACTTTAACAAATATATACAGAGATAAAATATTATTGGAAAAAGAACTTCCAAAGCGTTATGTAGCTCTAACAAATTGTTTTAGATCCGAGGCTGGTTCAGCAGGACAAGATACTAAAGGAATGATAAGATTGCATGAGTTTAAAAAAGTTGAATTAGTATCAATAGTTACCAAGGAAAACTCTGACAAAGAACTAGAAAGATTAACAAAATGTGCTACTAAGGTTTTAGACCTATTAGAAATTCCTTACAGAATAACATTATTATCCTCAGGCGATATGGGTTTTTCTGCTAGTAAAACTTATGATATTGAGGTATGGCTACCTAGTCAAAAAAAGTTTAGAGAAATTTCTAGCTGTTCAAATTGTACAGACTTCCAATCTAGAAGAATGAATACAAAGTATAAAAGTAGTAATAATGAAAAATTTTTTTCGCATACTTTGAATGGTTCTGGGATTGCTGTTGGTAGAGCACTTTTAGCAATTCTAGAAAATTATCAAGTAAATAAAAACACTGTAAGACTTCCTAAAGTTCTAGTAAAATATATGGGTGGCTTAGACAAGATAGAGCTTTTAAATGAAAAATGAAGAGTTAGTTCTAGTTACAAATGACGATGGATTTAAAGCAAAAGGTTTAAAAGTTTTAAAAACTGTTGCTAAAAAATTATCTGATAATATTTGGGAATTTTCTCCACTATCTAATAATTCTGGCAAGAGTCATTCAATTACAATTAATAAAAAAATTAAAATTAAACAATTAGATAAAAAGGTATTTATAGTAAATGGAACGCCGGTTGATTGCGTGATATTTGGAAATAAATATTTAGCTAGAAAAAAGTTGAAACCTACAATTATCTTGTCTGGTATTAATTACGGACAGAATATGGGAACAGATTTATTATATTCCGGAACAGTAGCAGCTGCTAGAGAAGGAAGTATACAAGGAATAAAATCTTTTTCTGTATCATTAGAAAAAAACAAACAATCTTCAAACTGGAAAACAGTTGCATATTTTTTACCTAAAATTTTATTGAGTATAAAAAACTTAGACCTAGAAGCCAACATATTTTATAATATTAATTTTCCAAATAAAAAAATTAAAAATATAAATGGTTGTAAAGTTGTTAGACCAGGAAAAAGAAAACCTGGTGAGTTATCTAAAATAATAAAAGGAAAAAGTAATAATTATTACTTTTTGGTGCCATCCGAAAGAAGAACACATAAAACCGCTAAAGTTAATGAAGATGAATATGAAATGAAAAAATCCTTTATTACAATAACCTATCACTCTAATAGTCACTTAAATGATAAGTTAATAGCTAGTAAATTAGCTAAAGTAGTTAGGAAAACTATTGAAAAATAAGGAAATTTTAATAAAAATTTTATTAATGTTACGAAGTAACGGCATAAATAATTCAGAAATTCTTTTTTCAGTAGAAAAATTACCTCCTCATTATTACGAAAATTTATTAGGCTTTTATTATAATTATAGTCAAAATTACTTTGATGAACTAGTACGATTGTTAAAAATTTTACAATATGCAGTAACACATAAAAAAAAAATTAATAATGTTTTAATATCAGATTTTAAATTAGGCTGGTTTTTAGCTATTTCATCTCTAATCGCGAAAAGAATATATTCTATATGTTCAGATAAAAAAAAAATAAATGACTTAGAAACAATTCATAAATTTTTAAAAATTACTAATATATATATAAAAAAAAGTACTAATTTTTTTGATTGGAAAAATGTTGCTCCTTTCGATTTGGTAATTCTATTTAAAAACTACAAAACAATTCCTAATAATTGTACTAATCTTTTAGATAAGGATGGCCTATTATTTTTTACTAAGGAAAATAAAGATAAAGTAAGTCTAATAATGTGTAACAAATATAAAAAGTTAGAAAAATTGAATATTAATGATTTCTTATTGGAAGAAAATAAAATCTTATGATTCAAAAAATATCTATAAAACTATTAATATTATTTACTTCAATATTTTTTTTATCATCATGTTCTGATAAATTTTACAGCCCTAAAATTGAAAGGGGTGTTTTTTCTGATATTGAAAAAAAATATAATAAATCAAAAAAAATAAAAATAATTACTGGGGATACTTTAAAAAGTATTTCTAAAAAATATAATATATCAATCAATGAGATTATAAGGTTTAATAAATTAAAGCCTCCTTTTGTGTTAAAGCCAGGTAAAAGTATTTTTTTGCCAAATTATCAGAAATATAAAATTAAAAAAGGAGATACTCTCTTTAAAATTGCTGAATGTTCTTTAGTTACAGTAGAAGATCTTAAACAAAGAAATAAAAATTTAAATGCAAAAAAATTAATCATTGGAAAAATAATAAAAATTCCATATTTTGCTGATACTAAAAATTGCAAAAAAGGTTTTAAAAGAACGAAGAAAAAACAACCCAAAAAAGTAATCGTAAAAAAAATTTTTAGATGGCCTACAAGTGGTAAAGTTATCGCAACTTTTGGCATTAAAAATTCTGGTAGAAGAAATGATGGAATAAATATAAAAGCGCCTGAAGGCAGCCCAGTAAGAGCTGCAAAGACTGGTAAGGTGATATACAGAGGTAATGAATTGCCTGCTTGGGGCAACCTCATACTAGTTAAACATAACAATGGTTGGACTACGGCCTATGCACATTTAGAAAAATTTTTTGTTAATGTTGGGTCAGAACTAAAAACAGGTGATATATTGGGCGCTGTGGGAAAAACAGGAAATGTAGATGAATATCAATTACATTTTCAAGTAAGAAAAAACTCTAAACCTTTAGATCCTTTAAAGTTTTTATATGATTGATAATTTATCTAGTTTCTGACTGTAAAAATCGTACTAAATTAAAAGCTTCTCTACCAGAATAAGAGCCTCTTAAAAGAGCCCATTCTAATGCCTTGTTTTGAATATTATTTTTTTTTAGATCTAACTTTAAAGCTTTAGAATAAAAAAAAACTACCTTTAAAAATTTTTCTTGGTCAAAGTTATGAAAGCCTAACCAAATACCAAACCTATCTGATAAAGATATTAGGTTCTCAGTAGCATCTTTTTTATGAATTTGTTGACCATCATTATTTTTCATACCTCTAACTAAGTGTCTATAATTTGATGTTACATAGAATATAATATTGGAATGCTTTCTTAAGCTACCTTCTAGGGTATTTTTAAATATTATAAAATCTTCACTATTTTTTTCAAACGAAAAATCATCGCAGTAAATAATAATTTTTTCTTTTATTTTTTCTAAGTTCCTTAATATTTTTGGTAAATGTTTTATTTGAAAAAACTTAATTTCTATCATTAAAAAAACGTATTTATCTTTAAAAAGATTATATATAGCGTATACTAATGATGATTTACCTGTGCCCCTAGAACCCCAAAGAAGAGCATTATTACCTTGGCCTCCTTCTAGAAAATATTTAGTATTATTAATTAAAACTTTTTTTTGGGCTTCTATAAAAAAAAGACTTTCTAGATTAATATTATGTATTAGATCTATGCTGATTAAATTATTTCTTTCGTCATCCCATTCTAATAGACCTTTAAAAAATAATTTTCTTTTATAATTATTGGAATTTTCATTAAATCTTTTTTTTTTAAATAGTTTATTCAGTAAATTAATTATTTTTATTTGAATTTTGTTTTTCATGATTATAATAATATAATTGATTTATCAGAATATCTGAACTAGATTAAATTGCAATATAATGGCCATTAGTTAAGGAGTTAAAGCATGGTAATAAATTTAGCATATGCACAAGCAACCCAGGCAGCTGGGGGACAAAGTTTTATAATACAACTTTTGCCTTTGATTTTAATATTTGTAGTCTTTTATTTTTTATTAATTAGACCTCAACAAAAAAGAGTTAAGCAACACAGAGAGATGGTTACAAATCTTAAAGTAGGAAACCAAGTTATTACTTCTGGAGGAATTTTATCTAAAATAGTAAAGGTAGATGACAATAACTTTATTACAATCTCAATATCAGAAGGAGTAAACGTAAAAATTAAAAGAGATACTATCACTGAAGTCATAGCTGATAATCAAAACAAGAACTAAATTTTAGTATGAAAAAAATTAATACTAAATTTTTAGTAACGTTATTTATAATTGTCTTTAGTTTACTTTATGCTATTCCTGCCTTGTTTCAAAATCATAAGCTTTTCCCAAAATATTTTGATGCAAAATCCATACGCCTAGGTTTGGATCTTCAAGGAGGCTCCCAACTTTTATTGCAGGTTGAAACTGAGGCTGCGTTAAATGAAAAACTGCAGAATTTTACAGAGGATATTAGAAATAAACTTGAGGAAAATAAATTCTCCTTTGAAAATATATCTAAAGTTGATAATAAAGTTATAATTTCTTTCACTAATAAAAATAGTTTAGAAAAGGCTTTTAAAATAAATAAAGATTTCCCTACATTAGAATTTAAAAGAGATGATTTATTAATAAATGCAAGTTTCAATGAGGAATACTTAAAAGATTATAATAGTTCGCTAATGATACAATCCTTAGAAATAATCAGAAAAAGAATTGATGAAGTAGGTACTAATGAGCCAATTATACAAATCCAAGGAAACCAAAGAATTTTAGTGCAACTGCCTGGTTTAAAAGATCCTGATAGGATTAAATCATTATTAGGAAAAACTGCAAAAATGAATTTTAGATTAGTAGATGAAAAAAACATGCAGTCAATTAATGAAAAAAAATATTTTGTAGGTTCAGAAATTATAGAACACGCGGATATGCAGGTAAGTTATGTAATTAAAAAAAGAGTTGGCGTTAGCGGTGATAATTTAGTTGATGCTAGCGCTTCTGTAGATCAATTTAATAGACCAATAGTATCGATCAGGTTTGATAGCATAGGCTCAAGAAAGTTTGCAGATTTAACTAGTAAAAACGTAGGAAAAAGGTTTGCAATAGTACTTGATAATAAAGTTATCTCAGCCCCAGTTATACAAGAGCCAATTCCTACAGGTAATGCTCAGATTTCAGGTAACTTTACCTTTGAGACAGCTAATGATTTAGCTATATTATTGAGAGCTGGTTCTTTGCCTGCACCCATTAGTATAGCAGAGGAAAGAACTGTGGGTCCTAGTTTAGGAAAAGACTCCATCAAAGCTGGGTCAGTGTCTTTAATGATAGCCTTTGGACTGGTTTTAGTTTATATGTTCTTAATTTACGGAAAGGTAGCTTTTATAGCAAATTCTGTTTTAATCATTAACATATTGTTTCTGGTTTCTTGGTTAGTATTGCTAGAAGCAACTTTGACTTTGCCTGGAATTGCAGGAATAGCATTAACTGTAGGTATGGCTGTTGATGCTAATGTTCTTATTTTCGAAAGAATTAGAGAAGAGCAATTATTAGGAAGATCAAAAATAAGTTCTATTGAAACTGGGTTTTCTCAAGCTTTTAGAGCAATCCTAGATGCTAACGTGACCACATTAATTGCAGCTGTCATTCTTTTTTTCATGGGTTCTGGACCCATAAGAGGCTTTTCTATTACACTAGGTTTAGGAGTTTTCAGTACTATTATATGTACTATGGTTATTAGTAGACTTTTAATAAACTATTTTTACATTCAAAACAGGGAAAGGAATCTAAAACTTTAGTATGTTATTCAGATTTATAAAAAAAACTCCTAATTTAAATTTCATAGGGAATAGAAAATTTTTCTTCTTAACTTCTGGTATATTATCAATTGTATCTATAATTTTCATGATAATTAAAGGTCTAAACTTTGGGATTGATTTTAAAGGAGGACTTTTAATAGAAACATCTTTTAGTAAAAATATTGAAATAGTTCAAATAAGAACAAAATTGAGAGGAATAGTTCCTGGAGATTTCTCAATACAAAGTTTAGATAATTCTAAAAGTAATTATCTTATTAAAGTAGAGACATACTCTTCAGTTAAAGGCAATAATCAAAAGTTAATTTCAGAAATTAAAAGTAATCTAAATAAAGAGTATACGGATGTAGATTATAGAAGACTTGAGTATGTTGGACCAACTGTAAGTAAAGAACTCATTAAAGCAGGGATTTACTCAATCTTAATTGCTATAGGAGCAATGTTAATATACATTTGGTTTCGCTTTGAACTTCCTTTTGCAATAGGTGCCGTCATAGCTCTTATTCATGATATAGTGCTTACAGTGGGAATGTTCTCTATATCATCTTTAGAGTTTAATTTAGCTACAGTTGCTGCAATACTTCTTATTATAGGGTACTCTATGAATGATACCGTTGTTGTTTATGATAGGATTAGAGAAAACTTAAAAAAGTATAGAAAGATAAGTATAATTTTGCTGCTTAACAAATCAGTAAATGAAACATTATCAAGAACTATCAATACAACTGCTACAACTATCTTAGCTTTGTTAGCGTTATTTATTTTTGGTGGAAATATTATTAAAGATTTTAGTTTTGCTATGATTTGGGGAATATTAATAGGAACTTATTCTTCTATATTAATAGCAACTCCTGTTTTAGTTTTTTTGAATATAAAGAGAAATGAAAATAAAGAGGATTAATTAAATTTGCAAATAGAGTTTGAAAATTTATTTAACGACTATTTCATCGCATCTTACGGAAAAAACTACATAGTAATTAAAGAAAAAAAATACTTTGATAGAGTTGTATTGCTTGGCTCTAGTATAGACAACTGTCAAGATGTTAAGACCTTATTTAGTGATAATCTATTTTATGAAAAAATAAATCAGCTTAATAGAGGTGATTATAATTTTATTCTATTTGGTACTGGAAAAAAATTAAAAAAAATTCCATTAAAAACTCATGAGTTTATTATTAAAAACAATATACCTCATGAGTCTATGAGCAGTATTTCTGCCTTTAAAACATATAATATTTTACTTTCACAAGGTAAAAAAATATTAGCATTTCTGGAATTAGAAACTTAAACTTTTTTTTAAATATTCTGAAGTATATCCTATATTCATTTTTGCTACTTTTTCTGGAGGACCTTCCGTAATTATATAACCACCTTTATCTCCGCCATCAAGACCTAGATCAATTATCCAGTCTGAGCATTTTAAAACGTCAAGGTTGTGCTCAATTACTATAACAGTATTTCCATTATTTGTTAGTTCTTGAAGTATATTTACTAATTTATTTACATCCTCAAAATGTAATCCAGTAGTAGGCTCATCAAGTATATAAAGAGTTTTTCCAGTAGGTTTTTTTGATAACTCTTTTGCAATTTTTATTCTCTGAGCTTCTCCTCCAGACAATGTAGTCGCAGATTGACCAATTTTTATATATCCTAATCCTACTTTACTAAGCATTTGTAATTTGCTAGCTATAGTTGGTATAGCTTTAAAAAGTTCTTTTGCTTCATCTACAGAAAGTTCTAATACATCTGAAATACTATTATTTTTATATTTTACTTCTAGTGTTTCAGTATTAAAGCGTTTACCCTCACATTCTTCACACTTAACATAAACATCAGATAGGAAATGCATTTCTACTTTTTTTAATCCATCTCCTCCACATGCTTCACACCTTCCTCCTTTCACATTGAAGGAAAACCTTCCAGATTTATATCCTCTTTCTTTAGACTCAGGTAATAGTGCAAACCACTCTCTTATAGGAGTAAAAGCACCAGTGTAAGTTACGGGATTTGATCGTGGTGTCCTTCCAATTGGAGATTGAGTTATGTTTACTACCTTGTCTATAAAGTGAGTTCCTAACAATGTTTTATATTTTCCCTCCTTTAATTTTGTTTTATTAACTAAATTTGATAATGCAGGGTAAAGAGTATCTATAATTAGACTAGATTTTCCACTTCCAGAAACACCTGATATACAACAAAATAATCCTAGTGGTAAATTTAAATTTATATTTTTTAAATTATTAGTAGAAACATTTTTGAAAGAAATAACTTTTTTACTATTTATCATTCTTCTTTTTTCCGGAACTGAAATTACCTTTTTTCTAGAAAGATACAAGGAAGTAAGGCTTTTTTTATTATTTATAATATCTTTAAAATTTCCTTGAGCTACTATTTCTCCACCATATAATCCAGCTTTAGGGCCTATGTCTATAATATGGTCTGCTGACTTTATAGCATCTTCATCATGCTCTACAACTATAACTGAGTTATTTAGTTTTTTAAGTTTTGTTAAGGTTTTTAGCAACCTAGTATTGTCCTTTTGGTGGAGTCCAATAGATGGTTCATCAAGTACATACAAAACTCCCGTTAATCCAGAACCTATTTGAGAAGCTAATCTAATTCTCTGACTTTCGCCTCCCGATAATGTAGATGATGATCTAGATAAAGATAAATAATCCAGACCTACATCACATAAAAAAGTAAGTCGATTATCTATTTCTCTAAGAATAGGTTTAGCAATTAATTTATCATTACCAGATAATTTTTCTTGTAAATTTTTTACCCATCTCAAAAGTTCCTCAATTGAAAGATTTGTTATTTTTCCAATATTTTCATTATTTATTTTAATACTAAGAGACATCTCGTTTAGTCTCATTCCGTTGCAACCTTTACATATTTTAGAGGAAATGTATTTATCATATTCATCTTTCATCCACGATTCTTTTATGTATTTATATTGTTGTTCAAATAAATCTATTATTCCTTTAAAGGGTTTATATTTTCTTTTTCCAAATCTACTAAACCTCCTTTCTTCTATAAGAATTTCATCAGAACCATAAAGTAATACATTTATATCTTTTTCTCTATTTTCATCAAAAGGAATATTAAGGTCTAGACTAGTATGTTCCATAACTTTATTTAAAACCCTGTAATAGTAATTATTTATTCCTTTTTTCCAAGGCAAAATTGCTCCATTTGTTATGGATAGTTTTTTGTTTGGTATTAGAAGATCTGGATCAAAAAAATTTTTTTCTCCTAACCCTTCACAAATTTTACATGCGCCAAAAGGACTATTAAAAGAAAATATTCTGGGCTCAATCTCTTCAATTGTAAAGCCAGATACAGGACAAGAGAAATTAGCAGAAAATATCTCTCTCTTGTTTTCATCTACATCTAAAACATAAACAATTCCATTAGACATACTTAAAGCTAACTCTACACTGTCTGCTAATCTATTAGATAGGTCATCTCCGGTTATTAGTCTATCGATTACAAGGTCTATATCATATTTATAATTTTTATTTAAAGTAGGTAAATTATCAAGTTCATAAAGTTTTTTGTTAATAAATAATCTTTGAAATCCTTTTTTTTTCAAATCAATTAATTCTTTTTTGAATTCTCCTTTTTTAGACCTTACTATAGGAGATAAGATAAATATTTTTTTATTATTAGGATATTCTTTAATTTTTTTAACTATTTCTGAGGAGGTTTGTTTTGTTATAGGTTTTCCTGTAGTTGGTGAGTAAGGAATTCCTATTCTAGCATACAGCAACCTAATATAATCATAAACCTCTGTCACTGTTCCTACAGTTGATCTAGGGTTTTTCGATACTGTTTTTTGGTCAATAGCTATCGCGGGTGACAATCCTTCAATGCTATCTAAGTTAGGTTTATTCATAATTTGTAAAAACTGTCTAGCATAGGCTGAAAGACTTTCAACATACTTTCTTTGTCCTTCTGCATAAATAGTTTCAAAAGCTAGGGTTGATTTTCCGCTACCAGATACCCCTGTTATTACAACAATTTTATTTTTAGGAATTTCAATAGAAATATTTTTCAGGTTATTTTCTCTAGCACCTTTTATAATAATTTTCTCTTTCATAATAATTTCAAATTTAAGTTTTTTATTAAAATAATATAGTAAATATATTACCAATCTGGTATAAAATGTTTATGGCATATAGTATAAACAAAGTTACTTTGGTTGGAAATATAGGAAGTGAACCTGAAGTTAAGACATTTCAGAATGGTAATAAGGTGGTTAACCTGTCTTTAGCTACTAGCGAGAGATGGAAAGATAAAGAGTCAGGTGAAATGAAAACTAATACTGAGTGGCATAGGATAGCAATTTTTAATCCAATCTTAGCTGATATTGCTGAGAAATATATTAAAAAAGGATCAAAGATTTATTTGGAAGGACAACTCCAAACTAGAAAATGGCAAGATAATAATGGAGTAGATAAATATACAACAGAGATAGTTTTGCAAAACTTCAGAGGGGAACTATTGTTATTAGATAGAAGTAATGATAATAGTTCTTTCAAAGATACTGATAATCAGATTCCGAATTCTAGAGGTTTAGATAAAGAATCTAAACCAGAAACTCCTAATAATATTGAAAACTTAGATGATGATATCCCTTTTTAAAAAATTTAATAAATTGTTTTAGAGAAAAAGTTGTCAGAAGATAATAACAATAATCTAGAAGAAGAAAATTCATCAAAAATCCCAGAAGGAGAGTTTCTTGACAAAGTAGTCATAGAAGATGAAATGAAGAAGTCTTATTTGGACTACGCTATGAGTGTTATTGTAAGCAGAGCTTTGCCAGATATTAGAGATGGTTTAAAGCCAGTTCATAGAAGAATACTTTATTGTATGTATGATGGTGGTTATGATGCTAATAAGCCTCATCGAAAATCTGCCAGAATAGTAGGAGAAGTAATGGGTAAGTTTCATCCTCATGGAGATAGTGCAATATATGAAGCAATGGTTAGATTAGCACAAAGTTTTTCTATGAGTCTGCCTTTATTGAATGGGCAAGGTAACTTTGGATCAATGGATGGAGATCCGCCTGCAGCTATGCGATATACTGAAATAAGACTAGGAAAAGTAGCAAGCACTTTGTTGGAAGATATAGATAAAGATACTGTTAACTTTATAGATAACTATGATACTACTCTATTGGAGCCAGAAGTTCTACCTGCTAGATACCCAAATCTTCTAGTCAATGGTTCAGGTGGTATTGCAGTAGGCATGGCAACAAATATACCCCCTCATAATTTAGGGGAAATTGTGAATGCTTGTATATTATTATTAGATAATCCAGATGCTGATGATAGCAGTATAAGAGAAATTATTCTTGGGCCTGACTTTCCTACTGGTGGAATAATTATAGGAGGAAATGGAATAAAAACATCTTTTGAGAATGGTAGAGGTTCTATAGTTCTTAGGGGAGTAACAAATATAGAAAATACTTCTAAAGATAGAGTGGCGATTGTAATAAAAGAAATACCATATCAAATTAATAAATCTAGACTAGTAGAACAGATTGCAGATTGTGTAAGAGCAAAAAAAATTGAGGGGATATCAGATTTAAGAGATGAATCAGACAAAGATGGTGTAAGAGTTGTCATAGAACTTAAAAGAGATGCTACTCCTGAAGTAGTATTAAACCAGCTTCATAAATTTACATCTTTGCAGACTAGTTTTGGTTCTAATATTCTAGCCCTTAAAAATGGTATGCCTACTCAATTAGGAACCCGAGAAATTCTTGAAACTTTTATAGACTATAGAATAGAAGTAATTATCAAGCGAACAACATTTGATTTGATAAAGGCAAAGGAAAAGGAACATATTCTTCTTGGCTTGGCTGTTGCTATTGAAAATATAGATGAAATGATAGAATTAATAAAAAAATCAAAGGATACCACCGAAGCAAATAAAAAAATATTAGAGAGAAAATGGAATGCAAAAAATTTAGCTAATTTATTGAAAAAAAATATTGATAAGAGGTTGTCAGAAATCATTGCTAACTTTGATTATTTAACGCCTGAACAAGCTAAAGCTATTTTAGAATTAAGGCTGCAAAGATTAACTGGATTAGAAAGAGAAAAAGTAGAAAAAGATCTATTAGAAGAATCAAAAAAAATAGCAGAATATTTGTTAATTTTATCATCTCAAAGCAAAATAAAAAATATTATAAAAAAAGAACTAGAAGAAATTAGAAATAATTATGCTGTAGATAGAAGAACAAAGATAATTGAAAATTATGAAGAAAAAAATTTAGATGATTTAATAGAAAAAGAAGATGTAGTGTTAACACTTACTAAATCGGGCTATGTAAAAACTGTTCCTGTAGATACTTATAGATCACAAAAGAGAGGCGGAAAAGGAAGAGCAGGAATGACTACCAAGGATGATGATTTTGTAGAAAAAGTTCTTACAATAAACAGTCATGATATAGTTTTATTTTTTACTAATAAAGGCATAGTTCATCAAATAAAGGTTTATAAACTTCCTAAAGGATCACCTCAATCAAAAGGGAGGCCACTAGTGAATATTATACCACTATCTGAAAATGAGTTGACTACAGCCATGCTTGTTTTGCCTAATCAAGAAAGTGAGAAAACTTTATTATTTGTAACTAAGTTTGGAAATGTCAGGAGAAATAAAGTAAGTGATTTTATAAACATAAAAGCTAATGGAAAAAGAGCTATGAAATTAGAAAACAATGATAAATTAATAGAAGTATTACTGGCTGGAGAAAAAAATGATATTATTTTATCAACCTCAAAAGGTAAATGTGTAAGGTTTAATGTAAACGATGTAAGAGTTTTTAGTGGAAGGACCTCCATGGGTGTTAGGGGAATAAAATTACAAAATAATGATAGAATTATATCAGCATCTATTCTTAATTCTGTAGATATAAGCACTGACGAAAGAGAAGGATATCTAAAGTATTCTAGTTCTCTTCGAAGGAATGAAGCTAAAAAGTCAGATTTAAAAAAAGATAGAATCGATAGTCTAGCAGATAAAGAAGAATTTTTGTTATCAGTTACTGAGAATGGTTTTGGAAAAAGGTCTTCGTCATATGAATACAGAAAGACTAAAAGAGGTGGACAAGGAATTATAAATATAGAAACTTCAGAAAGAAATGGAGGAGTGGTTGCATCATTTCCAATTCAAAATGATGAGGAAGTAATTATGGTTACAAATAGAGGTAAGTTAATAAGACTAGGCGTTAAAGGAATTAGAATTGCAGGAAGAGTCACTCAAGGAGTAACTCTATTAAACACTGAGAAGTCTGAAAAAGTAGTTTCTGTAACAATTGTTAAAAAAAATGAAGTTGAGTAAATAATGAATAAAAAAAGGATTGGTCTTTATCCTGGTTCTTTCGACCCAGTAACAAATGGTCATTTGGATATTATTTTCAGAGCGCATAAGTTAGTTGACGAATTAGTAATAGGTGTGGCAAAAAATCAGAAAAAAGAAAATTTATTTTCAATGGAAAAAAGAAAAAAACTTCTTTTACATGAAATTAATAAGAGTAAGTATGATAAAAAAAGTTTTAAAGTAGTTATTTTTGATGGTTTATTAATGAATTTTGCAAAATCTATTAATGCAAATTTAATAGTTAGAGGATTGAGAGCCGTTTCTGATTTTGATTATGAATTTCAAATGACAGGTATGAATGCAAGACTAAATTCAGAAATAGAAACTATATTTTTAATGGCTAGTGAGAAACATCAATTTATCTCTTCTAGATTTGTTAAAGAAATATATTTCTTAAAAGGTGAGGTAAGATCATTTATACCTAAAAATGTTTTATCAGAATTAAAAAAAATTAAAAATTAATTCAGTTATATGAATTTAAATGATTTTAATTACAAGCTTCCTAAGGAATTAATTGCTCAAAAACCAGCTTTACCAAGGTCATCTTCAAAAATTTTTATTGCAGAAAAAAAAATAATTTCTTATTTTAATAAATTACATGAACATTTAGATAGCAATGATGTATTAGTAATTAATAATACTAAAGTAATACCTGCAATAATATTTGGAAAAACTAATAATAGAAAAATTAAAATTACTCTGCATACAAAAATTTCTATAAACAGTTGGATAGCTTTTGCAAAACCTGCAAAGCTTCTCAAAATTGGTAATATAATAAACTTTTCTGATGACTTATTTGCAAAAGTAATAGATAAAAATAAAGCACATGTTGAATTATTCTTTAACAAGAAAGAAAAAGTTTTTTATAAATTTTTGAATAGCTTTGGTGAACTTCCTATACCTCCTTACATAAAGGAAATAAATAATAAGAAATTAAATAAAAGAAATTATCAAAGTATTTTTTCTAGAAAATTTGGGGCATATGCAAGTCCTACAGCAAGTCTGCACTTTGATGATTTATTATTAAAAAATATAAAAAAAAAAAATATAGACGTTATTGAAGTAACTTTACATGTAGGAGCAGGAACATTTTTACCTTTAGAAAACGATATGATAGAGATGAATAAACTACACAAAGAAAAAGGTTATATAAGCACTAAAAGTGCTTATAAAATAAATGACTCAATACATAGAAAAAAAAATATTGTAGCTGTTGGAACTACAGTTTTAAGATTATTAGAAGATTGTTATGCAAAATACTCAAAAATTAGATACTATAATGAGCATAATGAACTTTTTATTTACCCAGGCTTTAAGTTCAATGTTGTAGATAAGCTAATTACAAACTTCCATTTGCCTAAATCTAGTTTATTACTTTTAGTTTCAGCTTTTGGAGGGAAAAACAATATTATTCAATATTATAAAAATGCAATTAAAAATAAAATGAGATTTTATAGCTATGGTGACGGAATGATTATAAATAGATTAAAATGAAATTTATAATAAAAAGTACTTTTAAAAAAGCTCGGGCTGGAATTCTATCTACAAAGTATGGAGAAATAGAAACTCCTGTTTTTATGCCAGTAGGAACATTAGGCACAGTCAAAGGTATATCAAAAGAGATTTTACACAAATACAACTTTGATATAATACTAGCAAATACTTATCATCTAATGTTGAGGCCAGGAATGGATATAATTAAAAAATTTGGAGGTCTTAATAAGTTTATGTCATGGAATAAAAGTATATTGACTGACTCAGGAGGATTTCAAATTATGTCACTTGGTAAAAATGTTAAAGTAGATGATGAAGGCGTTACATTTAGATCGCATTTAGATGGAACTTCAATAAGATTAAATGCTGAAAAATCTGTAGAGGTTCAGAAATATTTAGACGCTACCATTACGATGACTTTTGATGAGTGTGTGCCACATCCTTATTCATATTCTGATACAGAAATTTCTTTAAATAGATCCTCTAAATGGACAAAAAGATCTTTAAATGCTTACAAAAAAAAAAGAGGTTATGGAATATTTGCTATTGTACAAGGGGGCATGCATAAAGAGTTAAGAAGAAAATCTACAGAAGAGCTTTCTACTATGGACTTTGATGGATATGCAGTTGGAGGATTGGCAGTAGGAGAAGGACAAGAATTGATGTCTGATATTACTAATTATTGTACATCTAATCTTCCTTTTGATAAACCAAGATATTTAATGGGCGTAGGGTATCCATCTGATATTTTACGGGCAGTAAAAAATGGAATAGACATGTTTGATTGTGTTTTACCAACAAGATCAGGCAGAACTGGATTAGCATTTACGACAAATGGTATGGTAAAAATAAAAAATGCTAAATATAGTAAAGATAATAGTCCTCTTGATTATGATTGTTCTTGTAATATTTGTACAAATTACTCTAAGGCATATTTGCATCATTTAGTTAAATCTTCAGAAATACTTGGTAGTGTTTTTTTAACACAACATAACTTATTTTATTACAAGAAAATTATGAAAAAAATTAGAAAAGGAATTATTGAAGGAAATTTAGATAATTTAAAACTTTAGCTTGAAATAATATTGAAATAATAATATAGATATTAATTTATAAGAGCCCGTAGCTCAGCGGTAGAGCATTCGCCTTTTAAGCGAGGGGTCCTGGGTTCGAATCCCAGCGGGCTCACCATTGCTTTTGATAAATTATTTTATTTTTATGATATTAGGCATTGCAAGATTTGATTTTAGTAAAAGTAATTTGATAAATCTTTGTTAAAAATATATAATTAATTATGTTCTGGTACGCTCAAAAATGAGATATTTATGATTAAGTTACTTTGTTTATTATTACTTTCTTTTATTTTTAAGACTTTTAGTTCTGAAAATATTAATACGTGCATGAAAGATGCTATAGAATTAAATATAGAATTAAACAAAATATTAACTATATGTAGAGATAATATTAAAAATATTGAAGTTTATAAAAATTCTTACAACCAAAATAAAATTCAAAAAGCCTCAGAATATATTTCTACAAACAAAGCAGATGAGATTATATACGAAATGATAAAAATGGGAGACTTAAAGAATGCTGCTAGATTGGCAACAAGAATGGAAGCAGAAAAAACAAAAAGAATAAAGTCTAGGGCAGAAGCAGAAGCCTTAAGAGCGCCTCAGATTATCTCTAGTCTTAGTAATAGTGATGATTTAAATGGAAGACAGAATAACTCCAATATTAGAAGTATTCTGTCATTAAGCACTAATCCTATTAGAACATCTTCTTCTGGTTCTAAAATATTAGAAATTACTACTCCTAGTACTCATGGAGGTATTCCAGGTCAATATGTGACACTAAGTAATGTATCCTCTGCTGTTGATGGTATTGCTGCTAGTGAATTAAATACAAGACATGTTATATCTAGTGTACCTTCAGTAAATACTTTTACTATAACTGTATTATCCACAGCATTACAAGGGGCTATATCAGGAGGAGGAACTAATGTTATTGCTACTTTTGAAAACTAGGGTCTTTCAATTATTATTAGATAATAAGAGTCTTCTTTAACTATTTTAGAGAGTTTTAAACCAGTATTCTCGCAAAGGTCTCTAAAGTCTTTTGGAGCCGTTTTATCATCACATTTGAAATTATAACTTTTTTCTTTAGGGTTACTTTTAATTTCCTTAAAAGCTTTAATAACTGGAATAGGGCATTTTAGTCCTCTGTAATCAAAATCCTTCATTTTTTACGTATCAAAAGGATAAAATTCTAGCATACTATTTTTTCTTATAAAAGTTTCTTTGCTTTTTAGTCTAATTAAACCATTACTCCATACTAATGAGTTCAAAATACCTGCACCTTGCTTTCTGTATTTATCAACATACATAATTCCATTTTTAATAAGCACTCTACCTCTTAAAAATTCTTCTCTCCCAAGCTTTTTTTTCATTGAAAAATTAGATTTTACTAAGAAATAATTTAATTTAAAAGTTGTCTTTGTTTGTAAATAATTTAACAAGATTTTACCAAAAAGAAAAAAGATTACAAAACAAGCTACTGGATTTCCAGGCAGCATTAAAATAGGTTTTTTTCCTTTTAAGATTCCAAAGCCAAAAGGTCTGCCTGGTTTAATTGAAACTTTCCAAAACTTTAAAATTCCAATTTTTTTTATGATTTTCACTACATAATCTTTACTTCCAGCAGATGCTCCGCCTGATATTATAATCGTATCGCATTTATTTTTTAAAACTTTAATTTTTTCTTCAATTTTATGGAAGTCGTCCTTAACTATTCCGCAGTCAATCACAGTTATACTTTTTTTGTCTAGAAAAGAATTAAGTATGTACCTATTACTATCATATATTTTTTTTATTGACTTTTTATTTCCAGGTTCCAAAAGCTCATTTCCATTAGATAAGATTCCTACTTTAATTTTTCTAACTACTTTAACCTCTTTGTAGCCCAAAGAAGACAACATTCCAATGTCTTGTGGTCTCAAAAAATGACCGGATGAAAATACTTTCTGCTTTTTTTTTATATCTTCACCTTTTTTTCTTATATTCATCCATTTTTTAATAGCTATCTTTTTTAAGGATATTATTTTCTTGTTTACATTAAAGTCTTCTTCCATAATTAGTGTATCAAAATTCTTAGGAAGATAAGCTCCTGTAGAGATTTTTACGGCATTTTTAGAAGAATAATTTTTTATATTTTCGTCTCCTGCATGAACTTCCGAGAGTACTTGATACTTTTTTAATGGATCCGATATTAAACTTTTATAATTAAATAAATAACCATCTACTGCAGCGTTATTATTTGGAGGTATGTCAATTTTCGAATATACACTTTCAGCTAAATATCTATCTTTAGCATTTTTAATTTTGATTATCTCAGTTTGTTTTATTAAACTAATATTATTTTTAATTAACTTTTCTATTTGATTGAATTTATACATTATTTATTTTTAAAATTTTTAATATAAAATTACCTATCTGTCTTGTATCATTAATATTTAGAATTGGTATTTTTGCTTTAATACTTAATTTTTTTTCGTCTGTAGCTATAGCTATAAAGTTTTTATCTTGACTCGAAAGCATTTCTTTTTTTAAGATTTTTCTGTAAACTTCTATTTTTTTTATTTTGCTAAACTTCCATCCTTCAACTAATATTATATCAATATTATCCTTAGAATGTCTTAATAATTCTTCTAAAGGAGGTTCTTCGTTGTCTATTTTATTTATTATTGCCCATTGTTTTGAGGATGCTATGATTACTTGATTGGCTCCTGCTGCAAACATTTTTTGAGAGTCTTTTCCCTTTTGGTCTAATTCAAAAGTATGATGAGCATGCTTTAATGCACATACCTTTAAACTATAATTATCTTTAAAAAACTTTATTAAATTGGTTATTAACTTAGTTTTTCCGGAACCACTCCAACCTGATATGCCAATTATATTAGTCAATTATTAATACTATTTTTATAATTTATGTTGTAAAAAAGCGACATTTAAAAAACTTCAAATATTTTCCAAAAAAATAAACAATTATAAGAATTATATTCAAAAAATACTATATAATGTGTATTAGTTATAAAAATAAAATTGTAAAATACTTTTATTATTTTTCATCATATGTAAATATTATAATTTTATGGGTATATTGTATAAATGCAAACTTTAAATAAAAGAGCTCCAGGAAGAAGAAAAAAAGTTTTTTTTAACAAAGGAAGACAAGTTGATAAAACCTCTTTATTAGAGGCTCAAGAATTACTTAGTAATTTTTTCCCTTTAAAAAAAGATATGTTAATAGAATATTTACATCTATTTAATGATAAATATAATGCTTTATTTCCTAAACACATGAGAGCATTATCAGAATTAATGAAACTTAGCATGTCTGAGATATATGAAGTTGCCAGCTTTTACGCTCATTTTCATATTATGGATGAAGATGATATTACTGTACCTGATGTTACTATAAAGGTATGTGACAGTATTACCTGCGCAATGAATGACTCAGAGAAACTCTACCATAACGTTAAACTTAAACATAAAAATTGTAGAGTAGAAAAAGCGCCATGTATGGGTAGATGTAATCATGCTCCTGTAGTAGAAGTTAACCATAATCATATTTTAAATGCTGATAACACAAAAGTATCAAAAGCAATATCTGAAAAAAATTTTTCCTATAATAATGATACATTTATTACTTATGAAGAGTATTTTGCTAAAGGTGGATACCAATTATTTAAAAAAGTTTCAAATGGTGACGTAAGTTTTGAACAAATGACAGATATTTTTTCTGAGGCAGGTTTGAGAGGATTAGGAGGAGCAGGTTTTCCAGCTTTTAAGAAATGGCAATTTGTAAAATCTTACAAAGGTCCAAAGTTAATGTGTATTAATGCAGATGAAGGAGAACCAGGAACTTTTAAAGACAGATATTATTTAAATAAAGATCCTCATAGATTTTTAGAAGGTACTTTAGTTGCAGCAAAATTAGTAGATGCTAAAAAATGTTACCTCTACATTAGAGATGAATATTATGGTCTTATAAAACTAATAGAACAGCAAGTAAAAATTCTTGAAGATAACAAAATAGTGGAAAAGAATTTTCTAGAAATACGACGAGGAGCAGGAGCATATATCTGTGGAGAAGAGTCTGCACTTATAGAGTCTATTGAAGGAAAAAGAGGTCTTCCCAGAAATAGACCTCCTTACGTTGCAGAAGTTGGCTTGTTTGGAAGACCTACTTTAGTTCACAACGTTGAAACAGTTTATTGGATTAGAGAAATCTATGAGAAGGGAGGAAAATGGTTTAGCTCTTATGGAAGAAATGGAAGAAAAGGGCTCAGGACATTTTCTGTGTCTGGTTTTGTAAAAAAACCTGGTATCAAATTAACAGATGCTGGTATTACGGTTAATCAACTTATAGAAGAACATTGTGGAGGAATGCTTGATGGTCATACATTTAAAGGATATCTCCCTGGAGGAGCATCTGGTGGTATCCTTCCTGAAAGTCTAGGAGATATACCTCTAGACTTTGATACACTTCAAGAGTATAATTGTTTTATAGGTTCTGCAGCTATTGTAATACTGTCAGATAAAGTGGATATGAGAGAAATAGGCTTAAATCTAATGAAATTTTTTGAAGATGAAAGCTGTGGCCAATGTACTCCTTGTAGGAATGGTACATCTATGGCTGTAAAACTTATGAAAGAAAAAAAATGGGATATTGAACTATTGAAAAAGCTTTCTAAAACTATGAACAAAGCCTCCATATGCGGATTGGGACAAGCAGCCCCTAATCCACTACAATCAATAATCAATCATTTTGAAAAAGACGTTATATAAATGATTAAATTTAAGTTAAATGGGAAAGAAATAACTGCTAATAAAGGAGAAAGCATCTGGCAAGCTGCTAAAAATAATAGCGTTGAGATTCCTCATTTATGTCATGCAGACGAGGTAGGCTATGACCCAGACGGTAATTGTAGAGCATGTGTTGTACAAATAGATAATGAAAGAACTTTAGCAGCATCATGTATCAGGAAACCTACTGAAGGAATGGAAGTAAATTCTATATCAGGAGAAGTAAAAGATACACAAAAAATGATTTTTGAATTATTAGCTGCAGATCAACCTTGCAAAAATAGTCACCCAGATCCTGAGTCTAAATTTTGGAAATGGAGTGAGAAGTTAGATGCTGACGAAAAAATATTTCCTAAGAATAAAAATTTAGATAGAGATATATCTCACCCTTCTATGCATGTAAATTTACAAGCTTGCATAAATTGTAACCTTTGTGTGAGAGCATGCAGAGAGGTCCAATCTAATGATGTGATAGGAATGGCCTTTAGAGGAAATAAGTCAAAGGTAATATTTGATTTTGATGATGAGATGGGTTCTTCTAGTTGCGTAGGATGTGGGGAATGTGTGCAAGCTTGTCCTACTGGAGCACTTATGGAGAAAAGCCTTCTAGATGAAAAAGGATCTAGAGAAATTTTTGAAGATAGAACTGTGGATAGTCTTTGTCCTTATTGTGGAGTAGGTTGCCAGACAAAGGTATATGTAAAAAATGAAAAGATTGTTCAGGTTGATGGTAGAGATGGCCCTGCTAACAATCAAAAATTATGTGTAAAAGGTAGATTTGGCTTTGATTATATTCATAATGAAGGAAGGCTAAAAAAACCTTTGATTAGAAGAGAAGGAGTTGTGAAGAAAAAAATAGATGATTATTCTAAATTAAAAGTTGAGGATTTCTTTAGAGAAGCAAGCTGGAAGGAGGTAATAGAACTATCCGCTACTAAATTAATGAAAATTAAAGAAAGTTCTGGCCCCTCTTCAGTATGTGGTTTTGGTTCGGCAAAAGGATCAAATGAAGAGGCCTATCTATTTCAAAAACTTATAAGAACTGCTTTTCAAACTAATAATGTAGACCATTGCACCAGGTTATGTCATGCCTCTTCAGTAGCGGCATTAATGGAATGTGTTGGTTCTGGAGCTGTTTCTGCACCATTTACCGCAGTTAAAGATGCTGATTGTATGATAGTTATAGGAGCAAGACCTACTACAAATCATCCAGTCGCTGCAACTTATTTCAAAAGAGCAGCTAAAGATGGTAAGAAACTTATAATAATGGACCCAAGAAAACAGGATCTTAGCAGGCACGCATACAGACATTTACAGTTTAAACCAGGAAAAGATGTAGCTTTGCTGAACTCCATGATTTATACAATTATAGAAGAAAAACTTTATGACGAACAATATATTGCTTCTATGACAGAGGGTTTTAAGGCCTTAACAGAAAATATTAAGAAATTTAAGCCTGAGGAAATGGAAAAAGTTTGCGGAATTAAGGCCGAAGATATTAGAGATACAGCTAGAGTATACGCCAAATCTGAGAGGTCTATAATATTCTGGGGAATGGGTATTTCACAACATATTCATGGGACAGATAACTCTCGGTGTTTGATTACATTAGCATTGATAACTGGCCATATTGGAAGACCAGGTACAGGATTACATCCTTTAAGAGGACAAAATAATGTTCAGGGAGCATCTGATGCTGGGTTGATTCCTATGGTTTTTCCTGATTATAAATCAGTTGAAGATGTAGACATACATAACAGTATGGAAAGTTTCTGGAAAACTGAACTTGATAATAAAAAAGGCTTAACTGTAGTTGAGATTATAGACAATGTATGTAAAGGCAAAATTAAAGGTATGTATGTTATGGGCGAAAATCCCGTAATGTCTGATCCTGACCAAAATCATACAATTGATGGGATGATAAAACTAGATACATTAGTTGTACAAGATATTTTTATGACTGAAACAGCTTGGTATGCTGATATAATTTTACCAGCATCGGCTCATGCTGAAAAAAACGGTACATTTACAAATACAAATAGGCAAGTCCAAATGGGAAGAAAAGTAGTTAACCCTCCTGGGCAAGCAAGAGAAGATCTTGATATTATAATTGATTTAGCAAATTCATTAGGACTGAATTGGAAATATAATCATGCTTCAGATGTTTTTAAAGAAATGGCTCAAATAATGCCATCTTTAAAAAATATTACTTGGGAACGAGTTGATAATGAAGACTCAGTTACTTATCCTTGTGAAGATAAAGATAAGCCAGGTAGTGAAATAGTTTTTGCACAAAAGTTTCCAACTTCTTCTGGGCTAGGAAAAATAGTTCCTACAAATATTATTTCTCCTGATGAACTTCCTGATCAAGAATTTCCATTTGTTTTAACAACTGGGCGTTTGTTAGAACATTGGCATACTGGAGCAATGACAAGGAGATCAGTCACTTTAGATAATATTGAACCTGAAGCAGTGGTTAGCATGAACAGTTTAGATATGGATTATCTTAATATTCAACCTGGTAACAAGGTAAAAGTAAAAACCAGAAGAGGCTCTATTGATCTAAGTGTTAGACAAGATAGAGAGCTTCCTAAGGGCATGATATTTATACCTTTTTGTTTTAGAGAGGCAGCAGCTAACAAACTTACAAATCCTCAATTAGACCCTTATGGAAAAATTCCTGAATTTAAATATTGTGCTGCAAAAGTAGAAATCAACAATTAGTTATAGCATTATTTTAACTAAGAGATTATTATAATAATACTTAAGGGAGAAAAATATGAGTAATTCTAAAACTTCTGGTGGATTCTTTTCTTTTTTGTTGAAAGACAGAATTGTAGCATCAAAAAATTTTAATCGTTGGAGAATTCCTCCAGCCTCAATTGCCATACATCTTTGTATTGGTTCTGTTTATGCATGGAGTATTTTTAATCCGGCTCTAATAAAAGAGTTAGGAGTTGCTTCTAGCTCAGCGGATGATTGGAGCCTTGGAGCCGTAGTATGGATATTTTCCGTTGCTATTGTAAGTCTAGGATTAGCTGCAGCTATTGCTGGAAAATGGCTCGAAGATGTTGGGCCTAGGTGCGTAGGTGTAACTGCAGCCACTTTATGGGGAGGAGGTTTTATTATTGGTAGTCTTGGTATTTACACCCATCAATTATGGTTAGTTTATTTAGGCTATGGAGTATTTGGTGGATGTGGACTTGGATTAGGATATGTTTCTCCAGTATCAACTTTAATAAGGTGGTTTCCTGATAGACGGGGTATGGCTACAGGAATGGCAATCATGGGCTTTGGAGGAGGAGCAATGATTGGTGCGCCCCTAAAAAAGTTTCTTTTGGATTATTTTGCAAAGGCGCCAGATTATTTAGGTGCTGAAGGCGCAGTTAATTTGATTACAGAAGGTGGAAGAAGATTTGTAGACGTAGCTGGAGAAAAAGTAGAGGTAGTAGTTGCTTCAGCAACTGAGGCTGCACAAATGGCTGTTCCAGGTGATGCAGGTGTTTACATAGTGGGAACTGGCAACACAGGAGCAACAGGAGCATTTTTAACTTTGGGTATTGTATATTTTATTATTATGATAATTGCTGCTTTTCAGTACAGAGTCCCTGCTGAAGGATGGGCTCCAAAAGGTTATAAACCTCCAAGTCCAGAAGAGTCAGCAGCTAAAATGAAAACTTTGGATAACGTTCATATTAATCAGGCTATAAAAACTCCTCAATTTTATCAACTTTGGATTGTTCTATGTTTTAACGTTTCAGCAGGTATAGGAGTTATTGGTGTAGCAAAAACTATGATGTCAGAAATATTTGGTTCAGCGCCCTCTGGAAGTGAATTAGCTAGTATAGTTACTGCAACATTTGCAGGAACATATGTGTTAATGATTAGTGTTTTTAATATGTGTGGAAGAATTATTTGGGCATCACTTTCAGATTATATAGGTAGAAAAAACACTTATCATTGTTTCTTTGTTTTAGGAACCTTGCTATATCTGTCTATACCATTTACAGCTAGTGCTGTAAGTGTAAATCCATCTGTTATGTACTTAGTAATGTTTTATGCTGCAACAATGATTATTTTTACAATGTATGGTGGAGGCTTTGCTACAATACCTGCATATCTAGCAGATATGTTTGGAACTATGCATGTTGGAGGTATTCACGGCAGACTCTTAACAGCATGGAGTACAGCTGGTGTACTTGGCCCATTTGCTATTACTTATTTAAGAAATATGTCTGTTACTGACTCTATTAATAATTTAGTTTCTAAAATTGATCCGACCTTATTTTTGGAAAAGTTTGGAGCTCCAGTAGATAAACTTGAAGAATTAGTAAAAGCTAAAACTGTAACAGTTTCGAAACTAATGGAAATTGTACCTGAGGGAACTGTAGATCCTACGCCTAGTTTATATAATACCACTATGTATGCTATGGCTACTCTATTAGTTATAGCATTTTTTTCTAATTTGTTTATCAGACCAGTAAATTCAAAACACCATGTTCAAAATACACACCCAGGTGTTTTAAAATAGTACTTTTTAGTGAGGAATTATTAAGAAAATAAAACCAGATATTAATAATTCCTCATTAGTAAAAAAGATAAGTGTATTTGATGAAACTGGCAATGCTTCTGAAACATTTGCTATAGAAGAAAAACCTATTTCAATATATCTAAACGATACTCATATAGTAACAGCTATGACAATTGGAGATTATCCAGAGTATTTAGCAATAGGATTTTTAGCCAATCAAAATATCCTAAATATAAATAGTGATGATATTCCTATTGTTGAATATTATAATGATATTGAAACAGTTGTAGTAAGAACAAAAACTAAAACAAACTTTGAAGTTCAAGAAAAAAATAAAATAAAAACTTCAGGCTGTGCAAATGGAACTATTTTTGGAAATTTGCTAGAAAACTTTGAGAAATACAAAATATTAAATTCTTCCGTAATAACAGCAAAACAAATTTTTAATCTTTATAAAAAAATTAACTTATTACCTTCTTTGTATCTTAAATCGGGGGCAATTCATGGTTGTTTGTTATGTACAATTGAAGAGCCTTTAGCATTCTTTGAAGATGTAGGTAGGCACAATGCTATTGATAAATTAGCAGGATTTATGATTAAGGAAAAAGTATTACCTCACGATAAAATTCTTTATACTACAGGAAGACTGACTAGTGAAATGGTTATAAAAGCTGTAATGATGAAACTTCCTATAATAGCATCTAGGTCAGGATTTACTGCATGGGGAGTAGACCTAGCTCGAAAATCAAATATTACCATGATAGGAAGACTTCGTGGAAGAACATTTACTGTTTTATCGGGTAATGAAAGAGTAAGAAAGTAAATATGACTAAAAATGAACATATACAATGTGTAATTTTAGCAGGAGGAAAAGGAAGTAGATTAGATGGAAAAGGTAAATATTCTCAGCAGTTACTAAGCAAAACTCTTCTGGAGCATGTTTTTATAAGAATGTCAGTTCAAACAAATCAAATAGCAGTAAACTTCCATGACAATAACTTGGATGTAAATAAAAAGTATGCATTAGTATTTGATAAATTTAAGAATCATATAGGTCCTTTAGCTGGAATTCATGCAGCTATTTCTCATTGTATTGAAAATAGTCAGAAAAATTCTCAATTGGTTGTTACTGTTCCAGTAGATACACCATTTTTACCTTTAGATTTGATACTAAAGTTTAAAAATAAAATCCAATCTACAGCGGACGATGTTATAATTGCTTGTTCCGGAGATAGGCACCATCCTACAATAGCAATGTGGAGAATTTCTGTAATTAAAAAATTAGAATATTGTATTCAAAATAATATTAGAAAAATTGACTTATTTACAAAAGAATTAGACAAGTCTTATGTAAACTGGAATATAGAAAAATATGACCCGTTTTATAATATTAATAACTACGATGATTTAAAAATAGCTGAAACTATGATAAAAAATAATATTATAAATTAATGCGGTCGTGGCGGAATGGTATACGCGCAACGTTGAGGTCGTTGTGGAGGAAACTCCTTGGAGGTTCAAGTCCTCTCGACCGCACCAAATAAAAAAATCAATTAGCAAAAGTATTATCTTGAAGTAAGCCTATATAAGTTATAAAATAAAGTTTAATTTGGGAGAAGTAATATGAATACTTTAAATAAACTTTTGTTTGTTTCTTTTTCTTTAATGCTTTCATTTACAATAACCTATGCTTTATTAGCTGATGGGCATAAGAATTGTAAACCTTCTAAATGGGGAGCTGAAGACGAATTAGGAGCGGCAAATTATATTAACGAAAAAAGAACTAAATTAGCTGCAAATTTGATTAAGCAGGGAAAGTCGCATCCATTAGGCATAACAATTAATAGTAAGACACCAGCTTTTCCTCCTAGAACTCTGTCATTGACAGTAATGGCTCCTAATCAAAATACTGGAGCAAATCTTAAGGGAGCTTTAGGATATCATATGACATATGCAGATGATATTTTAAATACTTGGGTAGGAATTGGATCTCAAATAGATGGCTTAGGCCATTTAGGTGAAAATGATATGCTTTATAACTGTAATAAAGCAGGTGATGTTATTAAAATAACAGGTCTAACAAAAATGGGAGTTGATAAAATTCCGCCTATGATTGCCCGAGCAGTTATTTTAGATATGACAAAACATTTTGGAGTAACTCATATGGAGGCAGGACAGGCAATTACTCCTGATGATATTAAAAGTGCAATGAAGTCCCAAGATATTATTATAAATGAGGGAGATATTGTATTTTTTTATACAGGGTGGACTGACGCAAAACTTGAGTCAGACCCCAAAGCATGGGTATCAGGTGAGCCAGGCACAGATAATGCAGCCATGGAATACTTAATGACATTTAACCCAATGGCAGTCGGGTCAGATACTTGGGGGGTAGATAATGTTCCTCCTTCTAAAGGAGACAAAGTATTTTATGGGCATGTAACTGCTCTTCAAAATAATGGTGTGTATTTATTGGAAACTATGAATACAGGAAGACTAGTAAAAGAGGGGGTAAAAGAATTTATGTTTGTTCTAGGTCAAGCAAGAGTAGAAGGCACAGTTCAAATGATTATTAACCCTGTCGCTATTTGGTAATGATTTGCAAATACCCTTATATCCTGCTCATGGATATAGGGGTTTAATTTTGTTAAATTTAGTTGATCTTATTTTTTTTTTTTAGTATCTTGCAGTTCTAGAGACGTATATTGGTAATTAGATAATAAATTTAGATTCCCGTCTTGGTCTGAATAGAAAGTGTGATAAAAATGGCTAAAGGTGAAGTTAGATGGTTCAATTATAAAAAGGGATATGGTTTTCTTTCTCAAGAAGGCAAAGAGGACAGTGATATTTTTGTTCACATATCTGCAGTTAAAGAATCAGAAGTAAAAAGACTTGAAAAAGGACAAATCGTCGAATACGATATCCAAGAACAAGAGAATGGTAAAAGCGCAGCTGCTAACATTAAAATACTTCAAGAGGCCCCTGCTGAGGCTAAAGATGAAGCTAGAGAAGAAAAAGATAATTAGTTTTTAATAGACTGTTTCTTAATTAAACACAATCGTACTATTTTTGTTAATTATAATACGATGTTCTATATGCCACTTAATGGCTCTCATTAAGACTACATTTTCTATATCTCTACCCATAGAAACAAAATCCTCTAAGCTCTTTGTATGATTAACCCTTCCTACATCTTGTTCTATTATCTGTCCTTCATCTAATTCATCTGTAACATAATGAGCTGTTGCTCCTATTATTTTAACTCCCTTGATATATGCTTGATGATATGGCCGAGCTCCTTTAAAACTAGGAAGAAAAGAATGATGTATATTAATTATTTTTCCTTTAAGTTTTTTACACAAATCAGGAGATAAAACTTGCATATATCTAGCTAACACTACCAAATCAACTTTATATTTTTTTATAAGCAAAAGTAACTCTTTTTCTTGAATATTTTTATTTTTCTTATTTACAGGAATATGCTGATAAGTAATCCCATAATGTTCTACTATTTCTTGCATATTTTTATGATTTGAAACTATACAGGGAATATTCACATTAAGATTATTAGTTTTCCATTGATATAAAATATTATTTAAACAGTGTCCAAACTTTGAAACCATAATTAAAATATTTTGTTTTTTTGATAAATCATAAAAAGAAAAGTTCATTTTAAATTTATTAGCAACATTTAAAAAGTTTTTTTCAATATTCTTAATATCATTATTTTTTTTATTCTTCATATTTTCAAATTTTACTCTCATAAAAAAATTATTATTTTTTATGTCTCTAAATTGAGAGCTCTCTAATATATTAAATCCATTTTTAAACAAAAAATTTGATACTGCTGATATAATTCCAGCTTTATCTTTGCAATTAATTTTCAATATATAATTTTTCATTTAATTATTAAAATATTTAGTTTATAAATTATTAGCAAAAAATTCTGGAGAACTAGTTGCACTCCAGGGTTTATATTTTTTCATGATAATATTAAAAAAGTCTAATTCTAAAATATTAGCAAGCCATTTATGAATAAAATAAAAGTTTGAGTTGCTATCAAACCATTTTTCATCAGCAATTTTAAATTGCCTAATCAATGGAAATAAACACAAATCAACAATACTTAGTTTATTATTGTATAAGTATAAGGTTTTATTTTTTTTTAATATGCTCTCTATTTCAACTAAAAAATTAGCTGCTTTATTTCTATGTACAAGTTTTCCTTCAAAGTTTTTACTACTTTCATATCTTACACTATATTTATATCTGTCTAAATGATACTTAAACTGACTATCTATAAGAGATATCAATTTTAAAACTTTTTCTTTTTCACTGTAATATGGATGAAGAAGGTTAAGTTTATCACTGATTTTTAGCGCCCAAATTATAATTTCGAGACTTTCATCTATTACGCAATCCTTTAAAACTAGCACAGGAACTGTTGCTTTTTTAGATACCTGAAGCATTTCTTCTGGTTTATTTCTAAGCACTACTTCTCTTAATATTACTTTAATATTGCTAAAATATAAGGCAGCTCTTGCTCGCATAGCAAAAGGACATCGTCTAAAAGAGTAAAGTATTGGTATATTGCTATAATTATTATTCATATTAATTTCTTAGTTTTATTTGATTATTCCTCATTCTATATCTTTTCCTTTGTTCTTCTGTTTTTATGGAGTAACATAAGTGACAAGCCTCACCTTCTATATACTCTTCACGATTTTTGTCAGCATTTGTTAATGGCATTCTGCAAGCATGACATAGTGAATACGATCCTTTTTTTAAATTAGTATCTAAACTTACTCTATTATCAAATACAAAACATTCACCTTTCCATAGGTTTTTATTATTACTATTGTTGTTTTGTTTTTCTAAATATTTTAATATTCCAC
This sequence comes from Candidatus Pelagibacterales bacterium, assembly GCA_002732015.1. Classification (GTDB taxonomy): domain Bacteria; phylum Pseudomonadota; class Alphaproteobacteria; order TMED109; family TMED109; genus JAYYAX01. The sequence goes on along the minus strand of PCCU01000017.1, from coordinate 21,159 downwards.
CTTTCAAATGGTAAACATTTTTTTTTCCCAAATTTAATAAAAAAGAAGTAGCTTTTTCACATCGAATACCCCCAGTACAAAACATTGCAATTTTTTTATTATCTAGGTTTTTAATATTCATAAAATCATTCTTTAACCAATTAAGTAATTCTGTAAAATTTTCACATTTAGGATTAATTGCTTGATTAAACGTTCCTATTTCAACTTCGTAGTTGTTCCGCATATCAATTAATAGAGTATTAGTATCACTAATAAAGCTATTCCATTTATCTGCTTCTATATATTTACCCACTTGGTTTAGGGGGTTTGTATCCTTAACATTTCTTGTTGTAAGAATTTCTTTTTTAATTTTTATTTTAAATTTTCTAAAAATATGTTTTTCTTCTTTATTTTTTTTAATATCTTCATCTTGATAATTAAAAATTTTTTTTAACTTTTTTTCTATTGCTTCATATGCTGCTTCTTTGATGGAAATATTTATATTAATTCCCTCAGGTGCAATTAATATAATTCCTTTAACATCAATACCACTAAATATTTTGTTAATATTATTTTTAAAATTAAAAATTTTTTTTATTTCAAAAAATTTATAAAGTGATAAGACAATATAAGAAGACTTTGACATAATTAATATAATTTTATAATACTTTTTAAACAATATGAAGATAACAAAAATTAGACAAACTGAAACAAAAAACTTTTTTCAAAGATGTAGGACTTATTTTCTTACGGGAATTGCAGTTACAGCACCTATAGGTATAACTATATATATATCTATTATATTTATTAATTTTATAGATAGAAATGTTAAGAATCTTGTTCCGTCAACATATAACCCTGATAATTATTTACCCTTTGATATACCTGGAACTGGTTTAATAATAGCTATTTTTTCACTAATATTAATAGGTTTTTTTACAGCAAGTTTTTTTGGAAAGTTTTTTGTAAATTTAGGTGAAAAAATTATAAATAGATTACCTGTTTTCAGAAGCATTTATAATGCTTTAAAACAAGTATTCCAAACAGTCTTAGGATCTTCTTCTAAAGCCTTTAGAGAAGTAGCATTAATTCAATATCCAAGAAAAGGTATATGGGCAGTTGCATTTATTACTGCGGAAACCTCAGGAGAAATAGCAATTAAACTAAAAAGGAAGCATGTAAATGTATTTTTACCTACAACACCAAATCCTACCTCTGGATTTTTATTAGTAGTGCCTGAAAATGATTTAATAAAATTAAATATGAATATTGAGCAAGGCATGAAACTTGTTATATCTGGTGGAATCATTACACCTGATGTAAAAAATAAAATTAAAAAAAAATCTAGCCTGCGGAAAGTAAATCAGTAGCATCATCCTTTCTAAATATTTTTAAAAGTGTTTTTAATTTTTTTCCTCTCTCATATTCTAATTTAGGATTTGTTTTAATTATGTATTCTGCCTCATCTATTGCCAGTTTAGCTAACTGTATATGAAATTGATAATCAAAAAATTTAAACTCTTCTGCTCCATACTGTTTAGTACCCATTATTTCTCCACTTCCTCTTAGTTCTAAGTCTCTTTCAGCAATTTCAAAACCGTCTTGAGATTTCTTCATTATTGATAGTCTTTGTAAAGCTGTTTCTGAAAGTTGGTCATTATATAATAAAATACAAACTCCTTCATCTGACCCTCTGCCAACTCTTCCTCTAAGCTGATGTATTTGAGCTAAACCAAATCTATCAGCATTATCTATTACAATTATATTAGCATCAGGAACATCTATCCCCACTTCTATTACAACAGTGGATACTAACAACTTTGTATTTCCTTTTCTAAAGTTTTCCATTACTTTTGCTTTTTCTACAGATTTCATTTTTCCATGTAATACTGAAATTTTATTGAAAAATTTTTTAAGGTAGGAAAATCTTTGTTCAACATTAGATTTATTATCTGATTTTTCATCCTCAATTTTAGGGCAAACCCAAAATACTTTTTGATTGGATAATATTTTATTTCTTACAAATGATACTACTTCGCTCAAATTTTTCTCATTTTTTAAAATTGTATTTATTTTTGTATTGAATGGCTTTTTTTTGATTGTACTAACAGAAATATCACCAAGCATAGTCAACATCATAGTTCTTGGAATTGGAGTAGCTGTAAGAAGTAAAGTATCTACTTTCTTTCCTTTTTCTCTAATTTTTAATCTTTGACTAACTCCAAATCTATGTTGTTCATCTATTATAACAAAAGATAGATATTTAAATTTTACATCAGCTTGCAAAAGAGAATGAGTGCCTATTAATAATTCTATATCATTATTTACTAATTTTTCTTTAATTTCTTTTTTATTCTCTGATGAGGCTAATAATATTTCAGACCTAATATTTTCTTTTTTAAACATTTCATTAAAAAAATTGTAATGCTGTTTTGCTAATAGCTCTGTAGGGGCCAATAATGCAACTTGATAACCAGACTTAATAACATAAAAAGCTGCAATCATGGCTACAACGGTTTTTCCTGAACCTACATCTCCATGTAATAATCTAAGAGTTCTTTTTTTAGACTTTATATCTTCTATAACCTCTAAAGTACAACTTTCCTGATCTTTAGTAAGCTGAAAGGGTAAAGTGTTTTTCATATACTCTAAGATTGTTGAAGGGGTTTTAGAAAAATTGTTACTATCTAGTTTCTTTAAATTATTTCTAAGTATTGCTAAGGACAATTGATAAGCAAATATTTCATCATAAGCTAATCTAGTTATGAATGGAGATGCTTCTAATAAACAACCTTCTTCTTTAGGATTATGAATGTTTAGAATGCTTTGTTTAAAGCTGGGTATATTTTTATACTTTTTTATTAAACTTACATTCCATTCTTCCATTTCTGGTAATGAAGAGCAGGCTTTTAATATTAATGAGTGTATAGTTTCACTTTTTAGTATTTTTTTTTGCTTATATACCACCTGATGAAGACTATCTTTATTATTAATAATTTTTTTATCAATTATTTCAGGGTGTGATATTTGCAAATTATTATTATAAAGCTCTAATTTACCTTTAATAAAAATTTCTTCCTCTAAAGGGTATATTTTTTTTAAATAACCAGTAAATTTTGAAAAAAAAATTAATGATATTTTTCTATTATTAAATAAAACCGATATTTTATAAGGAACTTTTCTATTAAAATAATTTTGGTAATGCTTTATTACTTTTACTTTAATAATAATATTCTTCATATACTCAATTTTTTCTAAATTATTATAAACCTTGGCAGATAAAATCTTTTTAGGCTTAAAAAAAAGTAAATCAAGTATTTGAGGACCTATATGGCTTTCAAACAAAGAGTTATTTTTATCATTACTATTAAGAAGGCTTAATTTCTCAAATAATATATCTATGGAAGAATTTTGCATATTTATAGATATATATGTTAAAACAAAAAAATGAAAAAGTATAAAAATAAACTGAAGTATAGGTCTTGGCATAGAGGTACAAAGGAGGCAGATTTGTTTTTAGGTAGGTTTTTTGATAGATATGTATCTAAAATGTCAGATAAAGAACTTGTTTTATATGAAAAGTTTCTTAATTTAATAGATGATAATGATCTTCTTTATATAGTTAAAGGTGAAAAAAAATGGGACACTGTTTTTCCTGATAAGATAGTAAGTCTAGTAGAAGAGTTTATTAAAAGTGAAAATATTAGATAAAATAAAGTACACATCAAATAATACTAATATCAGATATTTTTCTAATATTAACAATGGTATAAAACCATTTTTAATAGACGAGTTGCAAGAGAAGCATAGTAAAAAAAAAATACTTCTGATTTTAGATAATAATAATGAAATTAATTATTATTATAACTTACTTAAGAAATATTTTAATAAAGATAGTATTCTTAAATTTCCTTCCTGGGACAACAAACCATATGAAGAAGTATCACCTAGTCAAAATATTTTAAATGAAAGATTTAAATCCTTTAACTTTGAGCAAGACAAAATTATTAAAAATGACTCATTTATAATGTTAACTAACATAGATGCTTTTCTACAAATGGTGCCTAAAAAAAATTTTTTAAAAGAAAGTAATTTTAAATTAAACGTCAACGATAATTTTAGTTTAGAAAAATTGAATGCTTGTCTTTATGATATAGGATATGAAAAAGTTAGTATTGTACTAGAGCCATACGAATATGCTGTTAGGGGGGGGATTCTTGATATATGGCCGATTGGAGAAGAAAATCCACGTAGAATAGATTTTTTTGGAAATAAAGTAGAAAGCATTAAAAGCTTTAACCCCATATCTCAAATTTCTATGAAATCCTTGAATAGCATTTTTCTTAGTAGTTCTTTAGAGTCTCCTCGTAGCAAAAGATATAATCAAAACTTTGCTGAAAACTATAGGAATCTTTTTGGACCTTCAGCTAGCGACCAATTATTTATTCATAAACTTAAAAATGATATTAGAGCAGATGGAATAGAGAATTGGCTTCCATTATTTTATTCCAATAATTTGTGCAGTATTATAGATTTTTTTGGCATAGAAATAATATTTTCTGACGACAATTTTCTTCAAAAGTCTAAAGAAAAAATCAAGAGTATATTTGATTTATACTTTGAAAGGGTTAATTTAGAAGAATTTGAAAACGAAAATATTAACGGATCTCTACATCCTAATACTTTTTATATATCTAATGAAAAATTAGATAATATATATAAAAGTAATATGTTTAAAGAATTTTCTTATTTCTCTCAGATTAATACAAAAACCTCCTTAAATGTTGACTGCAAACAAAATTTAGAATTTCAAAATATAAGCACCTCTAATGAAGAGGTAATTAAAAGATTAAGTTTAGTAGTAAATAGGAATTTAGGAAAAAAAAAAATAGTTATAACTTACTCAGCTGAGAACGAAAAAAATAAAGCTCTCAATCTAGTAAAAAAATTATCATTAAAAAGCTTTAGAGACAATATTTCTTCTATAGATAAAGCAATGGATGATTTTGATATATTGGATTTGATTGATATACCTTTACAAGAGGGGTTTGAGCTTCCTTTACTAAAAGTAATTACTTTAAGTGAGATTTTTAAAACTCAAAAAAGTGTAAAAATAAAGAAAATAAGAAATAATTTAATAGATATTGCGGAACTTTTCATAAATGACTTTGTAGTTCATTTTCAACATGGAATAGGAAGGTATTTAGGTTTAAAAACAATTAAAATAAATAATAGTCCTCATGATTGCTTAATCATAGAGTATTTAGAGAACTCAAAGTTATATGTGCCAGTTGAGGATATTAGGTTGATTTCAAAGTTTGGAGATTCCAAAGGAGTAGTTAGTTTAGATAAACTAGGGTCAAGTAATTGGATAAAAAGAAGGACATTAGTTAAAAATAAAATAAGAGATTTGGCTAATAATTTAATTGCTTTGGCAGCAAAAAGGTTGATTATAAAGGGTAAAAAATTATCTATCGACTACAATAAATTAGAAAATTTTGCTAAAGGATTTAATTTTGAGGAAACAGAAGATCAACTAGCAACATTGGAAGAAGTATATAGAGACTTAGCTTCTGGAAAGTTAATGGATAGATTAGTATGTGGAGACGTTGGTTTTGGAAAGACTGAAATAGCTCTTAGAGCTTCGTCAATAGTTACAGATAATAAATATAATGTATTGCTTATTGCGCCTACTACTTTGCTAGCAAGGCAACATTATAATACTTTTAAAAAAAGATTTTATAGAGTTGAAAATGTAGAGTTGCTTGACCGAAACACAAAAAAATACCAACGCACCAATATAATTAATGACTTCATAAAAAAAAAAATTAAAATTCTCATTTCTACTCATGCAATATTTTCAGAAAACTTAAGTAATTCAAGTATAGGTTTAGTAATTATAGATGAAGAACAAAGATTTGGAGTTTCTCATAAAGAAAAAATTAAACAAATTAAAAATAATGTGCATTTACTTACCTTAACGGCTACTCCTATCCCAAGAACTTTGCATATGTCACTATTGGGTATTAAGGATTTAAGTTTAATTAAAACACCTCCTGTTGACAGAAAATCGATAGAAACTAAGGTTATAAAATTTGATAAAATTATTATTAAAAATGCAATTTTTAATGAAAAAAATAGAGCAGGTCAAATTTATTTAATAGTTCCTAAAGTTAAAGATATTCAAGGCATTTATAAAAAAATACTTTCTATTTATCCAAAATTAAGAATAGGTATAGCTCATGGAAAACTTAGTTCTAATGAACTAGAAGAAGTAATGGATCACTTTTATAATTATAAAATTGATCTTTTAATTTCTACTACCATTGTTGAAGCTGGATTAGATATACCAAGAGCAAATACTTTAATTGTTTATAAATCTGATTACTTTGGGCTAGCACAACTTCATCAATTAAGGGGTAGAATTGGCAGAAGTGATAAAAAAGCTTATGCGTATTTTACCTTAGAAAATAATAATATTTCAGGTAATGCTGTAAGGAGATTAAAGGCTTTACAGACGATGGATACACTAGGTGCAGGGATGCAGTTAGCTAATTATGATCTTGATATAAGAGGAGCAGGCAATCTATTGGGAGAAGAACAATCAGGACAAATAACTCAGGTAGGTATAGAAATGTACCAAAGACTTTTAAAAGAGTGTATTAATGATATTAAAAATATAGATAATTATACTCATACAGAAGAAATAGAGGTTTCTATTAAGTTGCCAATATTAATACCTGATAAATATATTCCTGATTTATCATTGAGATTATCTTTATATAGAAGAGTTGGTGAAATCCAAGAAATAGATGAATTAAATTTATTTAAAGTAGAAATGATAAATAGGTTTGGTGTTATTCCAGATGAATTCTCTAATTATCTAGACGTTATGGTGCTTAAGCTGTTAGCAAGAAAATGTAGTATTTCAAAAATTTACGTTTTTAAAAAAATGTATTCAATTAAATTTGACGAGAGACGTACAGAATATTCTGAAAATTTTATAAAATGGGTTACAAATAATAAAAATAAAATTATATTAAAGAACAGTCATGAAATAAAAATAATTCATGAAATTGATGATGCTAAAAAACAATTATTTGATATTATTAGTTTAGTTAAAAAAATTTTAGAGTTACTAGAAAGCAAAGGATAATTAAATGAATTTAAACTATACAGAAGCCGATAATAAATTTAGAAAAGAAATAAAAGATTTTATAAGAGATAATTTATCACAAGAGGCCCAAAAAAGAGTATCGAATGGTGGGAAATATACAAAAGATGAAATTATAAAATGGCAAAAAGACTTATTTAAAGCAGGTAAGTTTGCTTATAATTGGCCTAAAGAGTATGGTGGATGCAATTGGACACCGATGCAAAGATATATATTTGATCAGGAAACGGCATTTGCAAACACACCTCAGATAGTACCTTTTGGAGTTACAATGGTTGGCCCAGTAATAATTGAGTTTGGAACAAAAAAGCAAAAAGAAAAATTTCTTCCAAAGATACTAAATTCAGAACATTGGTGGTGTCAAGGCTATTCTGAGCCAGGTTCTGGTTCGGATTTAGCATCTTTGCAGACAAAAGCCTTATCTGACGGTAATAACTATATTATTAACGGCACTAAAACTTGGACTACTTTAGCTCAATATGCTGATTGGATGTTTTGCTTAGTTAGAACTAATACGGAGGCTAAACCTCAAGAAGGAATATCTTTTCTATTAATTGATATGAATACAAAAGGCATAAAAGTTGAACCTATTATAACTTTAGATGATAGTCACGAGATAAATACTGTTTATCTGGAGGATGTAGTAGTTCCAAAAGAAAACTTAATTTATCAAGAAAATAAAGGGTGGACAGTAGCTAAATATCTTTTAAGCCACGAACGTACTAGTATAGCTCAAGTGGCAAGGTCAAAAAGTGCTATTAAAAAATTAAAATATATAGCTTCACAAGAAACATATGATAACAAACCATTGATAAGTAATATAAGATTTAGGGATAAACTTACGGAACTAGAAATGGATATGCATGCGCTAGAATATTCTGAGTTAAGAATTTTATCAGAAGAAGCAAAAGGTACTGCGCCTGGACCTGAGGCATCTTTTTTAAAAATTAGAGGATCAGAGTTGCAGCAAAAAATAAGTGAACTTACATTAGAGGCGGTCGGATATTTTGGCCTTTTAAAAACGAATGAAAGCCAAACTGAAAAAAGTAATGAGTATTTTCCAGGTCCTGAATATGCAACTAATACGGGGGCTGATTATTTGAATCTCAGAAAAACAACTATTTATGGTGGATCAAATGAGATTCAAAAAAATATTCTTTCAAAAATGGTTTTAGGTCTGTAATGAACCTTAGTTTGTCTGAAGATCAAGTATTAATAAGAGAAAGTGCTGAAAAGTTTTTAAGTGATAATTACTCTTTTGAAAAAAGAAGATTTTTCTTAGAAAATAAAAAAGACTCACATAACAATAATTGGAGAAGTTTCGCTGAATTAGGTTGGCTAGGAATAGCTTTTAAAGAAGAGGTTGGGGGTTTTGACGGAAACATTAACAATCTAATGACATTAATGGAGAGTTTAGGTTCTGCTCTAGTATTAGAGCCCATAATATTTAATAATTTAATTGTTGGAAAACTTTTTGAAAAATTTTCAAATGAGAATAGCATAAAGTACCTTAAAGAAATTATATCAGGAGAAAGAGTATATTCTTTATTATTTTCTCCTAATGAAAACTATAAAAATTTGATATCAAATAGTCTAAGAGTTAAAAATAATAAAGATAAGCTTTACGTTTCTGGTAAGTATAATTTTGTTTTAGGCTTAAACGAATTTGATTATCTTTTAACCCCATTATTATTTGAGGATAAAATATACGTCTACCTACTAAAAAATAATATGGACTCCTATGATATTAGAAACTTTGAGACTATAGATAGTTTAATTTCCTCTCAGATAGAGTTTAACTCTTTTGAATTAAAAGATAGTGACCTTTTTACGGTTGTAAATAAAAAAGATTTTTTTGAAAAATTAGATTACATAATTGACTATGCTACTTTATCTATGTGTTCACAGGCTTTAGGAATTATCGATACAATGTATAAATTAACTCTAGAATATTGTAAAACAAGAGAGCAGTTTGGAAAGAAAATAGGATCTTTTCAAGTAATTCAGCATAGATTAGTTGATATGCATATTGTAAAAGAAGAAATGAGATCATTAAATTATATGGCTCAACTTTCCATGGAAGACGAAAATTACAGAAAAAAAAATATTTCCTTAAACAAGTTATTTCTAGGCACTCATGCGAAGAAAATGGCTCAGGATTGTATACAACTTCATGGTGGTATGGGAGTAGCAAAAGAGATGAACATAGGGCATTATTTTTCAAGAATTACAACATTTTGTTCACTATTTGGAAGCACTGACTATCATAAGGAAAGATATGCCAGTAATGATTAACTTTGCTAATGCCATTCTTTTTTAATCTTAAAACTCTAATAGGAGTAATTTTTACATTAGCAATTTTATTTACTATAATATTTTTCTTTGCATTTTTTGCAATTATTGCGCTGCCTCTAGTGATGGTGCTGTATTTATTTAGAAAAAAAATATTTTTTTATTTTATCAAAAAAAAATTTTCCAATAAATTTTATAGCACTACAAATAAAGGTGATTTTTACAATATTTATGAAAATAATAATAAAGACTATATTGAAGTTGATTATGAAAAAAATAAGGAAGAGGATAATAAAAATTAATTACTGCTAAACTTTTCGAAAAATATATTATTTTCATTTGCATTTAATTTAATTGCATGCTCATAGGAAGCATCTACAAAAGCGTCAGCACCTGCAATAAGCAATTGGTGTGTTGATAAGTCCTTAAATACTTTCTGTAAAGAAGTGTTCACTCTACCAAAAAGAAATTGACTATTTTGGTTAAGTTCTTCTCTAGTAAGAGTTATTTTAAAAGAAACATTTTTATATCTTTCTTTTAAATTATAAAGACTATTCATTTCTAAAATTTCCTGTCTATTTCTAACTGATTGAAAAATCATTACATTTAAATTTTTATTTTTAAAAAGAGCACTTTTTACAATTGATAAAATAGGAGATATACCTGAACCTCCAGCAATAGCTAAAATAGGTTTGTTGCTTTTGATATTATATTGAAACGATAAGTATGGCCCTTTCAATTTTAAAATATCCCCTACTTTTACTATATCATGTATGAACTGACTTAATCCTTTTCTTTCATTTTTTGTGATTAAAAATTTAATTATGTTTTTATTTAAATTATTAAACTTTGCTGGAGCATTAACAATCGAGTACTTTTTTGCCGTATTATTATTATCATAAATTTCCATATATGCTCCAGGTTGAAATTTAAGATTTAATTTTGGAGGAACAAAAAAGCTCAATTCTTTTACCAGAGGTGTTACAGATTTATTTCCTACTACTTGCAAGGAAAACTCTTTAGGAATAAAAGATTTTTCTTTCTTATTTTGCGTTTGTATTATATTAAGTTTATTAGTTGGATATGCTATGATCATTTTTTTTGAGCAGGCATATGATTGACAAAGTAATATAGTTTTTTCTGTTGTAGAGGCTTCACTGCTTTTAGTTTTAACATTTCCTTCTATTAATTCAGCTTTGCAAGAACCACATGCTCCTGACTTACAGCCGTGAGGTAAGCTAATATTTGAATTTAAAGCTGCATCAAGTAAAGTAGTTTTATAATCTGCTACTATAAATTTTAATAATGTATCTTTAATTGATATTATTGACTTTTTTTCCATTTTATTGAACAGCCCATACTAGAATATTGTTTTTCTACCGCTAGACCTTTTGTATTTTTTAATTTGCATGCATTTACTAACTCTTTTATACGAGATAAAGAGTCTTTGGATTTGTACTTTAAATTATCCAATCTCCCTCTGTAAAACAATTCTTTATTTTTATCAAAACAAAAAAAATCAGGAGTACATACAGCATTATAACTTTTTGCTATTTCTTGGCTTTGATCGAATAGATAGTGAAAAGAAAAATTATTTTCTTTAGCAAACTTTATCATATTTTCATAAGAGTCTTCAGGATAACTTTCTGCATCATTTGGCATTATTGCGACTGTACCTACATCAATTCCATTTAGCTCTTGAAAGTCCATAACTAATCTATTAATGATATCTTTTACATATGGACAATGATTGCAAATGAAGGCTATAACTAGACCATTCTTTTTAAATAAAATTTTTTCATTAACATTACTCCCTTGTACAGAAAGCAACTCAAATGGTTTCAGTTTCCACCCTTTATTGACAATTTTACTATTTATAAGCATTATATTTTTTTTATTAGAATATATTTAATTTATTATTATATAATATTAAAAGTCTAACAATGTTTTAAAAAAAATATCCTTATTTAAACAATATGAGTAAATTATTAAAAATTAATACTTTGTCAAAGTCTTTTGGTTTATTAAAAGCAGTAGAAAACCTTTCTTTCTCATTAGATCGAGGAGAAATATTAGGTTTTTTAGGGCCTAATGGTGCAGGAAAGACAACTACAATGAGAATGTTAACAGGATTTATAAAGCCTTCTAATGGAGAAATTCTAGTAAAGAACTGTAATTTATTTGAAAATTTAGAGTATTGCAGAAAGTATATGGGTTATGTTCCAGAAGGGTCACCTCTTTATCAAGAAATGAGCGCCATAGACTTTCTAAAATTTTCTGCAAAAATCAGAAGAATTAATAATGCAAATCTTGATAAGGCCCTAAATAAAGTTATAGAGCTTCTAAATTTAAAAAATGTATTATTTCAAAAAATTGAAACTCTATCTAAGGGTTATAAGAGAAGAATTGGTTTGGCTCAAGCTATAATTCATGATCCTGATATATTAATTTTAGACGAGCCTACAGATGGATTAGATCCTAATCAAAAAAATGATGTTAGAAAATTAATAAGAAAGCTTGGCAAACAAAAAGCTATAATAATTTCTACTCACATTTTAGAAGAGGTAACTGCTATTTGTAATAGAGCTATGATAATAGCTAAGGGTAAGCTTTTACTAGACGAAAAGCCTAATAATTTGTTAAAAAAATCTGATACTTATAATAGCATATTTATATCTATTGAAGAAAAAAAACCTGTTGAGCTAAAACAGGCCCTATTAAATAATAAAATTACAAACGAAATTGAAATTATGCATAATTTTTGTGTGATTAAAGAAAAAAAAATGAATCTAATTAAAAATAAATTAAATGATTTTATAAAAAAAAATAAGTTTACTATAAATCATTACTCTATAGGAAATGGTAACCTAGAGGAAGTTTTTAGGAAATTAACTGCAGATGAATAATTTAATTTATAGCATAACTAATGTTTTTAAAAGAGAAATATTAAGCTATTTTTCTACCCCTGTAGCATATGTTTTTATTGCAATATTTCTTATTTTATCGGGATTATTTACCTTTTATTTAGGTAATTTTTTTCAGTTAGGCCAAGCTAGTTTATCAAGTTTTTTTGAGTGGCATCCCTGGTTGTATTTATTTTTGATACCCTCCATCACTATGCGTTTATGGGCGGAGGAAAAGAAATCAGGTACGATTGAATTTATTACAACTCTTCCAATAAGTATAGGAGAAATAGTGATTGGAAAGTTTTTAGCTGCCTGGATATTTACTATCATAGCCTTAACTCTTACCTTTCCATTATGGATAACAGTAAATTTTTTAGGTAATCCTGATAATGGAGTAATTATGGCTAGTTATTTGGGAAGTATTCTTATGGCAGGTGGTTACTTAGCAATAGGAAGTTGNATTTCTTCTATGACTAGCAATCAAGTTATAGCTTTTGTTATATCGGCAACTATTAGCTTTCTGTTTACTGTAAGNGGANTACCCATAGTGCTAGACTTTTTTTCTTCTTGGAGNGGGCAAACTATAACAGATGTTNTCGCATCATTTAGTTTNTTAACAAACTATTTAGATATAACTAGAGGACTAATNGATTTAAGAAGTTTATTATTTTTTTTAACTCTTATAGTTTTCTTTTTATATAGCAATATATTGATTGTAAGCAATTCGAGGGACTAATGATATTCATCAAAACTTTTTTTAAGAACTCTATTATAATAAATTTTATTATTGCCTTAATAGTTTTTATATCTGTAAATATTATAATCACAAAAGTAATTATAAATAAAAAAATTGATTTAACTGAGGATAAGCTTTTTACGCTTTCAACTAACACCAAAAGCGTAATAGAAGAACTCAATGAACAAATAAAAATACAACTTTTTTTCTCAGAGTCACTAAGTAGAGATATTCCTCAAATAAGAGATTATGAAAAAAGAGTAAGAGAATTATTGTTATCATATACGAAAATATCTAATAATATTAAATTGGAGATACTAGATCCAAAACCTTTTACTGATCTTGAAGACCTGGCTACAACTTATGGAATACAAGGATTACAATTAAATCAAGAAGGAGAAAAGTTTTATTTTGGTGCAGTATTATCAAACTCCGTAGATGATATGCTAGTAATTCCTTTTTTTGAAATTTCTAGAGAAAGGTTTTTAGAGTATGACCTTACAAAATCAATATATAACCTAGCCTATCCAGCAAAACCCGTTATAGGATTAATATCGGGATTACCTTTTTCTGGAGGAATTTCTAGTGATACTAATAATCAACCTTATCAAGATTCTTTCTATCTTTATCAAAACTTATCTGAATTTTATGAAGTTGTTAATTTAACTCAAAATTTTCTAGAAATACCCAAAAATATAGAACAATTATTAATAATACACCCAAAAGAACTATCAGAAAAAGTTCTTTATCAGATAGATCAATTTGTTTTGCAAGGGAAAGGAGTTACTTTTTTTGTAGACCCTTTTTCAGAGTTTGAAATAGTTAACCAAAATTCTAACCAAGGTAATATAAATATTCCTAAATCAAATTTAAACATATTATTTAAAGAATGGGGATTTGAGATTGAATCTGGCATGGTTGTCGGTGATATAATTAATGGTAGAAAAGTAAGTCTAGGTGGTGTTAATAATGAAAAAATATTAACATATATTCTTTGGTTAGCTTTACAAAGAGAGCATTTGTCTAAAGAAGATATTATCACAGAAAACTTAGACTATGTTTTTTTTAAATCTGCAGGGTCTATAAAAAACCTAAATATTGATGAAAAAAATGAATTTATACCATTAGTAGAAACCTCTACCAATTCAATGCTGGTAGAGAGGTTTAAAATACAGTTTAGGGCAGATCCAGAAAGATTATTAAAAGAATTTAATTCTGATAATAAAAGTTTTGTTTTAGGAGCTAGAATAAAAGGATCATTCAAATCAGCTTTTTCTTCGCAAGATTTAAAAAGGTTAGGAGTTGATAATAGTAATCACATAATTAGCAATGAAAATTCAAATATAATAGTTTTTTCTGATACTGACTTACTATCTGATGCTACCTGGATTACTAAACAGGACATGTTTGGATCAAGTAATATTATACCTACTGCAGATAATGGAAGATTGGTTATGAACTCTATAGAGTCAATGAGTGGGGGTAAAAATCTTATAGGACTTAGAAGCAGAGGAGTATATAATAGACCTTTTTTGGTTGTAGAAAATTTACAAAAAAATGCTGAACTTTTGCTTAAGGAAAAAGAAGATGCTTTAAAAAAAGAACTTGAGGATACTGAAAAAAAACTTAATGAATTGACTAACAGTGATGATATTAATCAACCAAGCCTAACCGAAGAACAAACTCAGACAATTAATAATTTTAATAAAAAGATTATTAAAATTAGAAAAGAACTAAGAGAAGTACAGAGAGAACTAGGGGAAGATATTAAACAATTAGAGGCTTTTTTGAAACTAATAAATATTTGGTTAATGCCAATTTTAGTAATTATAATCTTTCTAATTTTTAAATATTTTACTATTAAAAAAAATAAAAAATATTTTTATAAAATTTAAAATCTAAATTCAATGAAAAAATTTTCTATATTTAAAATATCTTTTATATTGATTACGTTGGGTTTAGCTATTTTTTTATCACTTTCTAATAGATATGATTCTCAGGGTCATGTTAAGAAGGCTTTCCCAAACTTAATAGTTGATCTTAAAAAAATAAACAAGATTAGTATTCAATACACAGATCATATGACATCCATATCCAGAGAAAAAAATAAATGGTACTTAGATAATTATAATCAATATCCAGTAGATATAAAGAAAATAAATAATTTTTTTCTGAATTTATCCAATGGGACCTTTATTGATAAAAAGAATGCTGACAGCAAAGGTTTAAAAAAACTAGGGTTAGATAATACTTACAGCAACCAAAACCAATCAAAAAGCATTCAATTGCATAGTGATAATAATATACTCTATCATTTTATAATAGGAAAAAAGTCTAATCAAAATTTATCTAAACAAGTACATTATTATAGGGATATGAATACAAATCTAGTATGGTTGTTTAAAAGTAACTTACAACTTCCTGAAGAAGAATTATCTTGGATTAATACTAGTATAATTAATATTGAAAGATGGAGAATAAAAAAAATTGAAGTTACACATACATTTAAAAAAGACTCTTTTGCAATTTATAGAAGTAATTATTCAGACCAAAACTATAAATTCTTAGATTTACCAAAAGGATTTGAATTCTCAAATAGTTACTCACAAAATGCATTGGCAGCAAGTTTTGAAAATATTGATATTTTAAATATTATACCTAAAAATATTGATGATAATTTTACAGTCTTAAGTGATATAGAACTTTCTACTTTTGATGGATTAGTAATAAACTTTCAGATTATTAAATTTAATAAGAAAAAATATATTAGAATTCAAGCTAAAGGTGATAGAAATGTTCGAAAGGAATTAACAGAAGAAGATAAAAAAATAGTTGGCATGCCTGCAATGAAAACTTTTAATGATGTTGAGAAAGAGGTAATAGCTTTAGACTTTTCTAAAGATTGGCTATATGAGTTTGACGAAAACACTATGAATGAGTTTTATAAAAAAAGGAGTGATATTATAATAAAGAAATAATAATTATACTTTAAGCAAAGAAAAATAATTTTTTTTTCTATTTAAAATTTTATCAGATCCTTTCAAGAAAGATAGTTCCAAAAGAAACAAGCATTCTAATAGTTCACAGTTAAAATTTTCTAGCAACTCTATAGCAGCACTAACTGTGCCTCCAGTAGCTAAAACATCATCTATTAGTAGTATATTGTTTTTATTTCCTATAGCATCCTTATGAATTTCTACAGTATCAGTTCCATATTCTAAATTATAGGTTTGTTTAAAAGTATCATAGGGCAACTTATTGGATTTTCTAATTGGTACAAATCCACAATTTAATTTATTTGCCAAAGATGAACCAAATATAAAACCTCTTGCTTCTATTCCTACAACTAAATCAATTTTATTACTTTTATGCCTCATGTAGAATTGTTCAGTAGTATATGAGAAAGCCTTTTTACTTTTTAGTAACGGAGATATATCTTTATAAAGTATTCCTTTTTTAGGAAAGTCTGGTATATCTCTTATATAATTAATAAGGTCCATATGAAAATAATTCTGCTCGTATTTATTATACTATTTAAATATAATTTACATTCAAATGAATTAATAGACTTAATTGGCAATGATAAATATTATAAAACTAAACAAGATGAAACTTTAATTGATATTGCCAGAGCTAATAACTTAGCCTTTCCAGATATAATGTCAGCTAATAAAGGTTTAAATGATCCTTGGGTAGTAGAATCTGAAATAAATTTACTTCTGCCTAAAAGACATTTGCTTCCAAAAGCAAAACGAGAAGGAATTATAGTAAATAAAGGTGATTTGAGGTTATATTATTTTGCCAAAGATAATACAGTCTATTCTTTTCCTATTGGAATTGGTAGAGGTGATTGGGAGACTCCAACTGGAAAGGCTAGAGTCACAGGTAAGAAAAAAAATCCTTATTGGACAGTACCTAAGTCAATCTTAGAAGAAGAGCCTCACTGGCCTAAAGTAGTTAAACCAGGCCCTGAAAATCCTTTAGGTAGCAGAGCAATTTATTTATCTATGTCAGGATATTTACTTCATGGAACTAATAAACCTTGGGGAGTAGGAATGAAAGTTAGTCATGGTTGTATCAGATTATATCCTGAAGATATAGAAACTCTTTATGAACTAGTTAGCAAGGGTGAAAGAGTGGAAATTATAGATCAACCAGTTAAGTCAGGCTGGTTTGGAGGAGTATTATACATAGAAGTACATTCTATGCATCCTTATGGCCTAGAGGAAGATCAAATCATAGAAAATAACCTGAGATTATTACCTCAAGCTACAAAAAGTCTGCAAGATTCTGCAAAGCATCATATCGTTGATGTAGATTGGAAAAGAGTTGTAGATATAGTTAAAGAAGCTTCTGGCGTACCAGAAGCTATTTTAACTAAATATAAAAATTAACTATTTTCTAGAAATAGTTCTAAACATACGATCAATTTTATCATTAAGTGCTCTTAATGCAGATCTGTTTTGTTCAGTCATAGCCTCAGCTCTCTGTGCAGTTTTAGTTGCATTAGCGGCTTCTCCAGAAGCAGCATTTGCAGCAGCCTTTGCTTCAGCAATTGCGCTTTCTATAGCAGCATTATTTTTTTGAGCTTCACAGCCAGCGAAAACTAAAATAATAGCCATAAAAGGCAATATAAGTAATTTTTTAAACATAGATATACTCCAACTTATTTAATATAAAGTCCTTTATAGTTAACAAAAGTGCTATTGTAAAGCATTAAAACTAGTTTTTAATCATTTTGAGAGCATAAATTATTGCAGCAACCATGTTTCTTGCTCTAGCTAAATTTTTAAATGCTATATCAAATGCTGTTCCGTGATCAACTGAAGTTCTTACAAAAGGAACTCCTAAAGTAACATTTACAGATTGATCAAAGTATAAAAGCTTAACAGGTATATGTCCTTGATCATGATAATTGGCAACAATTAAATCATATTTCCCGTTATTTGCATCTCTAAAAATTATATCAGGTGATATAGGGCCAATTATATTAATTCCTAATTTCTGTGCTTTTAAAATAGCTGGCGATAAGTAGTTTTTTTCTTCTGTACCAAATATTCCATCTTCACTTGCATGTGGATTTAATCCGCATATAGCAAGTCTAGGGTTTATTTTTCCTAATTTTAGCATATGTTTATGGCCTATTTTAATAGTTTCTAAAACTTTTTCTTTTGAAATAGTTTTTATAGCATTTGAAAGAGACATATGACATGTAATATGTAAAGTACTAAATTTTTTATTTGCTAACATTAAATAAGGTTCTTGAACTTTAAATAACATTCCAAGCAGCCCTGTATGACCATCAAAGTTATATCCTGCTAGATGCAATGATTTTTTGGAAATAGGTGCTGTTACAATCGCTTCAATTTCTTTTTCTTTAAAAAGTTGAGCTGCTTTACAAATTGCTTGGTATGAAACTTCTCCTCCCTCTATTGATGGGCCATTGTCATATCTTAAATTTGATTGAATGTCTATAAACTCTTTAATACAAAGCAAATTGTTACTGTTTATACCAGAAAAGTTACAAGCTTTTAAAAAAGACTGCTTATTTCCTATTACTATAAATTTAAATGGAAGTTTTTTCTTGCAAAAGTAGTCTAAGGCTTTTGCAGAAATTTCTGGTCCTATTCCGCAAGGATCTCCTAATGTTATTCCTAAAGTTCTCATAATTTCTATATTATTAAAAATTATATTTACTTTTTTAATAAGTTCTATATAAATAAATTTCAGTCCCCATCGTCTAGCGGTCTAGGACGCCGCCCTTTCACGGCGGAAACACGGGTTCGATTCCCGTTGGGGACGCCAAAATGATTAATCATATTTATAAATTTTTATGTAAGAAAAAATGATTAGAAAATACAAAGGACAATGCCATTGCAAGAAAGTAACCTTTGATTTCTTTAGTAAAGAAATAGTAACATTGTTAGAGTGTAACTGCTCTATTTGTCTTCCATACAGGTATTTACATTTAATTATAGAAAATACAAAATTTCATTTAAACAATGATTCAGATCAACTTATATCTTATAAATTTAGGACAAAAGTAGCAGATCATTTATTTTGTAAAAATTGTGGAGTAAAAAGTTTTTATAAGCCAGCATCGCATCCAAACAGTGTAAGTATTAACTATAACAGTATTGTTAATCCACCAAAGATAAAAGAAATATTATCTTTTGATGGGAAAAATTGGGATCAAGCTGTCAAAGACTTAAAGTCTGATATTAATTAATATTTAAAAAAAATATAATTTATAAGTAATTATTATTTAAAATTATCTTATAAAATGCAAATGATAATCATTCCTATTGCAAATGATTCCTATTTGCATTAAGATAAAGCTCTTTTATTTAATTAAGGAGATATATATGGAAGCTCTAAAGATAGACTATGATTTAAATACTAATGTAGAAAAATTTATTGTAACTAATCAGGCTAAACAACTTTTTATTAATGGAAATTGGGTAGACTCAAAGTCTGGTAAGACATTTGATGTAGAAGATCCTGCAACAGGAAAGAAAATAGCTAGTTGTGCAGCTGGAGATGAAAAAGATGTTGATTTGGCTGTAAAAGCTGCTAGAAATGCCTTTGAAACTGGTAGTTGGTCAAAAATGGCACCTAATGAAAAAGGTAAAATTTTGTGGAAATTATCAGATATCATTGAAGAACATGCTCAAGAATTAGCTCAATTAGAAGCTTTAGATAATGGTAAGTCTGTAGTAGTAGCTGGTGTAGCAGACGTACCTTTAGCAGTAGATTTATTTCGCTACATGGCAGGTATGGCCACAAAGTTAGAAGGACAGACCATACCAGGGTCCTTTTTAGTTAACAATACACTATCACCAGGTGCTCAGTTTCATTCATACACACTAAGAGAACCTATTGGTGTTGTAGGACAAATAATTCCATGGAATTTTCCATTATTGATGGCCTCTTGGAAAATAGCACCAGCTCTAGCTGCAGGATGTACAGTGGTATTAAAACCAGCTGAGCAAACACCATTATCTGCTTTAAGATTAACTGAGATTATCAACGACTCAGGCCTTTTGCCAGAAGGAGTTCTAAATATTATTACTGGTTTAGGTGAAGAAGCTGGCGCTCCAATTGCCTCACATCCTGATATTGATAAGGTTGCATTTACAGGTTCAACAGAAGTTGGAAAATTAATCACAAAAGCATCTGCTGGAAATTTAAAAAAAGTAACTTTAGAGCTTGGAGGTAAATCTCCTGCTATAGTTTTTCCGGATGCTGATATTGATGCAGCTATACAGGGCGTAGCTAGTGGCATATTTTTTAATCACGGTCAAACATGTTGTGCAGGTTCAAGGCTATTTGCTCATGAAAAGGTTTATGAAAAAGTAACTGAAGGTGTAGCAGAAATAGCAAAGAATATAAAAGTAGGTCCAGGTATGCATGATAAAGATGGCTCACAGATGGGACCTCTAGTATCAAATGAACAATATGAAAAAGTTGTTGGGTATATGGAGTCTGGTAAAAATGATGGAGCTGAGTGCTTAGTCGGAGGAACTCATGATAATTCTAAAGGTGGACATTTTGTGCATCCAACTGTTTTTTCAAAAACTAATGCAGATATGAAGTTTGTAAAAGAAGAAATATTTGGACCTGTTTTAACAACTCAAAAAATTACAGACGATGACCTAAATAACATAGCATCTGAAGCTAATAATACCGAATTCGGTTTAGCGGCAAGTGTCTGGTCCAAAGATATAAGTACAGCTCATAAAATGGCCTCAAAAATAAAGGCTGGAACGGTATGGATAAACTGTCACAATGTTTTTGACTCAGCTTTACCATTTGGAGGATACAAACAATCTGGAAATGGAAGAGAGATGGGTTTTGAATGTATGGATAATTACCTTGAAACAAAGGCTGTTACAGTAAATCTTTAAATAATAAAACTGGTACTTTTTAAAAAGTACCAGTTTTGAAATATAAAAATTTATTATCAGGATTTAAAATATTAACGGCCGACTAATTCAAGAAGAAGACCTAAAAAAATCTAATTAATTTTGGTAGAGATTTAATACTATTTTGGTATAGGAAAGCAATGTACA
>PCCU01000016.1 GCA_002732015.1 Candidatus Pelagibacterales bacterium | reverse complement strand
CCGTACCTCACGATATCCTAAGGGTTTTAGGAATTGAAGAACTCGCTAATTACTTAGTAAATGAAATTCAAAATGTATACAGGCTGCAAGGAGTAAAAATTAATGATAAGCACATAGAGGTAATTGCGAGACAAATGTTACAAAAAGTTGAAATATTAGATCCAGGAGACACTGATTTTATAGCCGGAGAACAAGTAGATAGAGACGATATAGAAATTACCAATAAAGTTACTGCAGAAAGTGGCAAGACACCAGCAAAGTTTATTTCAATTCTAAATGGTATTACGAAAGCTAGTTTACAAACAAATTCTTTTATTTCAGCAGCATCCTTTCAAGAAACAACCAGAGTTCTTACAGAGGCAGCAACTGCAGGAAAAAAAGATAAATTAGCAGGTCTTAAAGAAAATGTTATAGTTGGAAGATTAATACCAGCAGGTACTGGAAGAACTATGAGCAAATTTAAAAAGTTGGCTGTAATTAACGAAAAACGTATTAAGGAAAAGCAAGCAAAACAAATAGAAAGCGAACAATAAAACTAGCTTTTTATTTACTGTTGCAAAAAAGTAACACTATCTTAAATTTTTTTGTAATTAGTACTTGACGGTTTTGCTAGGTGCCAATAATATGCGTGTTTCTGGTAAAAAAAAATTATTAAAGGAAATTAAAATGCCAACTGTTAATCAATTGGTTAGAAAGGGCAGGAAGTCCCAAACAAAAAGAAATAAAGTACCAGCTCTTGAGGCTTGTCCACAAAAAAGAGGAGTGTGTACGAGAGTATATACTACTACTCCTAAAAAGCCTAACTCGGCATTGAGAAAAGTAGCAAGAGTTAGATTAACCAATGGTTTTGAAGTTACGAGCTACATACCAGGAGAAGGACACAACCTTCAAGAACACTCTGTCGTAATGATAAGAGGAGGAAGGGTTAAAGATCTTCCTGGAGTTAGGTACCATGTTGTTAGGGGAACTTTAGATACTCAGGGAGTTGGTAATAGAAAACAAAGAAGGTCTAAGTATGGAGCTAAGAGACCAAAGTAGTATGGAGTTATAATTGTCTAGAAGAAGAAAATCAGTACAGAGGGAAATATTACCAGATCCAAGATATAAAGATTTGGTTTTAGCTAAGTTTGTTAGGGCATTAATGATTGACGGAAAAAAGAATACAGCAGAAAAGCTAATATATTCATCTTTTGATAAAATTGAGAAAAAAGAGAAAGAAAAGACGCCACTAGAGGTTTTTAAGTCTGCAATAGAAAATGTTCAACCTCAAATAGAGACAAGGTCTAGACGCGTAGGTGGTGCAACCTATCAAGTGCCTGTGGAAGTATCTCCTAAAAGAAAGCAAGCTTTAGCTATAAGGTGGATAATAGACTCAGCAAGAAAAAGAAATGAAAATACAATGATTGATAGGTTAGCAGGAGAATTATTAGACGCATCTTTCAAACGAGGATCTTCAATTAAGAAAAACGAAGATACAAGAAAGATGGCCGAAGCAAATAGAGCTTTTGCACATTACCGATGGTAATTAAGGATAGTAGAAAATGACTAGGAAAACAGATTTAAAAAATTACAGAAATATTGGGATAATGGCACATATAGATGCAGGAAAAACTACAACTACAGAAAGAGTTCTATATTATACAGGAGTTTCTCACAAGATAGGTGAAGTTCATGATGGGGCAGCAACCATGGATTGGATGGAACAGGAGCAAGAAAGAGGAATCACTATAACATCAGCTGCCACAACTTGTTTTTGGAAAGACCATAGAATAAATATTATTGATACACCGGGACATGTTGATTTTACTATAGAAGTTGAAAGATCACTTAGAGTTTTAGATGGAGCTGTTGCAGTTTTTGATAGCGTAGCTGGCGTAGAACCTCAATCAGAAACGGTTTGGAGGCAGGCTAATAAATATAATGTGCCAAGGATGTGTTTCATTAATAAAATGGATAGAGTAGGGGCAGATTTTTACAGATGTGTGGAAATGATTTCTGACAGATTAGGAGCCGTACCTTTGGTTCTTCAATTGCCTATAGGAAGTGAAGCTGAGTTTGAAGGAGTTGTTGATATTCTTACTATGAAAGAAGTTGTGTGGAGGCAAGATACATTAGGTGCTAAGTACGAGACAAAAGAAATAAGAAGTGAACTTAAAGATAAAGCTGAAGATTACAGAAAAAAATTAGTTGAACTTTCTGTAGAACAAGATGATGGAGTAATGGAGCAATATTTAGAAGGTAATGAACCAGAAGTGGATACACTAAAAAATTGTATTAGAAAAGGTACTCTAAAAGGTGACTTTGTTCCTACCTTATGTGGTTCAGCATTTAAAAATAAAGGTGTGCAACCTATGCTAGATGCTGTCATTGATTTCCTGCCATCACCTTTAGACTTACCACCCGTTAATGGAGTTGATATGGACGGAGAAAAAGAATTACAAAGAAAATGTTCTGATGATGAACCTTTTTCTGCCTTAGCGTTTAAGATCATGACAGACCCGTTTGTAGGAACCCTAGCATTTGCCAGAGTTTATTCAGGGGTTTTACAAAGTGGGAGTACAGTCGAGAATACTGTCAAAGAAAAAAAAGAAAGAATTGGAAGAATGCTACAGATGCATGCTAACAGCAGAGAAGATATTAAAGAAGCTCGTACAGGAGATATAATTGCAATTTGTGGTTTAAAAACCGTAACTACAGGGGACACCCTAAGTGATGTAAATAATAAAGTAATTTTGGAAAGAATGGACTTTCCTGATCCAGTTATAGAGGTTGCAGTGGAACCAAAAACAAAAGCAGAT
Source organism: Candidatus Pelagibacterales bacterium (assembly GCA_002732015.1). Lineage (GTDB taxonomy): Bacteria > Pseudomonadota > Alphaproteobacteria > TMED109 > TMED109 > JAYYAX01. Next base: position 52,370 of record PCCU01000016.1, on the reverse strand, counting down.
CAAGAGAAAATGTCTGAAGCACTCACTAGACTTGCTGCAGAAGATCCTTCCTTCGGGGTTTCTACCGATAATGAAAGTGGGCAGACTATCATTAAAGGTATGGGTGAATTACATCTTGACATAATTGTAGATAGGATGAAGAGGGAATTTAAAGTAGAAGCTGATGTAGGAGCACCACAAGTAGCATATAGGGAAACTATTACATCTGACTCAGATGTTGACTACACTCATAAGAAGCAATCTGGAGGTGCTGGGCAATTTGCTAGAGTTAAGATGATAGTAAAAAAAGGCGAACCAGGATGTGGATTAGAATTTATAAATAAAGTTGTTGGGGGAAACATTCCAAAAGAGTATATACCAGGTGTTCAAAAAGGAATTGAGGGAGCTATGCAAAACGGAGTTGTTGCAGGATATCCTGTTATAGATGTAAGTGTTACTTTGTATGATGGAGCATATCATGATGTTGACTCAAGTGTAATGGCTTTTGAAATTGCAGGAAGAACGGCATTTAAAGATGCTTTATCAAAAGCTAGTCCTAAACTGCTTGAACCGATGATGAAAGTTGAAGTAGTAACTCCAGAGGAATTTGTTGGTGATGTTATTGGTGATCTAAACAGCAGAAGAGGACAAGTACAGGGAATGGATCCACAAGGAAATGCTACTTTAGTAAAGGCTAATGTTCCTTTGGCTACAATGTTCGGATATGTTAATAATTTAAGATCAATGACACAGGGAAGAGCTGTTTACACTATGCAATTTGATAAGTATGATTTAGTGCCAGCAATGGTTGAAGAAGAGTTGAAAGCTAAGCTAGCGAGTTAATAATAATATTTTAATTTTGAAAACGGAGATTTAATATGGCTAAAGAAAAATTTGAAAGAACCAAACCTCATGTTAATATTGGTACTATAGGACATGTGGATCATGGAAAGACAACACTTACTGCTGCTATAACTAAGGTGTTGGCAGAAACTGGAGGTGCAACCAGTATTGCATATGATGAGATAGATAAAGCGCCTGAAGAGAAAGAAAGAGGTATAACTATTAACACAGCACATGTAGAGTATGAAACAGGTAATAGACATTATGCTCATGTAGATTGTCCAGGTCATGCTGACTATGTAAAAAATATGATAACTGGGGCTGCACAAATGGATGGTGGTATACTAGTAGTTTCTGCTTCTGATGGCCCTATGCCGCAGACAAGAGAGCACATACTACTAGCTAGACAGGTTGGAGTGCCTGCACTAGTGGTTTTTTTAAATAAGGTAGACCAAGTAGACGATCCTGAATTACTTGAGCTTGTTGAAATGGAAGTTAGAGAGCTTTTATCTAAGTATGAGTTTCCAGGAGATGATATTCCTATAATCAAAGGATCTGCATTAAAAGGATTAGAAGGTGATAAGTCAGATATAGGAGCGCCAGCTATTCTTAAGCTCATGGAAGAAGTTGACAAATATGTTCCTCAACCTGAGAGGCCTGTAGATCAGCCATTTTTAATGCCTATTGAAGATGTATTTTCTATTTCTGGAAGGGGTACGGTTGTTACAGGACGAGTAGAGTCAGGTGTTATAAATGTTAATGATGAAATTGAAATCATTGGTATTAAGGATACAACCAAAACTGTTTGTACTGGTGTTGAAATGTTCAGAAAGTTATTAGACAGAGGAGAAGCAGGTGATAATATAGGAGCATTGTTAAGAGGTATCGACAGAGAAAATGTTGAAAGAGGACAAGTTTTAGCTAAACCAGGTTCTATTAAGCCTCATACAAAGTTTAAAGCGGAAACTTATGTTCTTACCAAAGAAGAAGGAGGTAGACATACTCCATTTTTTGGAAATTATAGACCTCAGTTTTACTTTAGAACTACTGACGTTACAGGAACGGTAGAGTTACCTAGTGGAACTGAAATGGTTATGCCTGGAGATAATATTGGCTTAACAGTAAACTTAATTTCTCCAATTGCTATGACCAAAGGACTTAAGTTTGCTATTAGAGAGGGTGGAAAAACAGTGGGTGCTGGTGTTGTATCAGAAATCATTGAGTAGAAATTATAGGGTTAAATTACGTTGGCAGAGCATCAAAATATACGAATAAGGTTAAAAGCATTTGATCATAGGGTTTTAGATAATTCAACTCATGAAATTGTTAACACTGCAAAAAGAACGGGAGCTGATGTTAGAGGACCTATTCCTTTGCCTACTAAAATAGAAAGATTTACTGTTAACAGGTCACCTCACGTAGATAAAAAATCAAGAGAGCAATTTGAAATAAGAACATATAAAAGAGTACTAGATATAGTTTCACCTACTCCGCAAACAGTAGATGCTTTGATGAAGCTAGATTTAGCTGCTGGTGTAGATGTAGAGATTAAGTTATGAGAACAGGTCTAATGGCAAAAAAACTTGGTATGACACGTGTCTTCGATCTGAATAGAAAACACAACAGCGTAACTGTTTTAGAAATTCCTTCTGCTAAAGTACTAAAATTAAGAAAAACTGAAACTGATGGTTACAATGCTTTAATTATGGGTTTTGATAGAGTGAAGTCCAATAGGTTAAACAAGCCTGAGAAGAATTTTTTTGCAAAACTAAAAACCGAACCAGTAAGAAAAATAAAAGAGTTTAGGGTTTCTAAAGATAGTTTAGTTGAAAGTGGAACAGAAATTGATGTTTCTCATTTTGTAGTAGGGCAATTTGTTGATATAAAGTCTACTTCTATAGGTAAGGGGTTTGCTGGTGGAATGAAAAGACACAATTTTTCAGGACTTAGAGCTAGTCACGGAGTATCAATCTCTCACAGAAGCCATGGATCAACCGGCAATAGTCAAGACCCAGGGAAAGTGTGGAAAGGAAAAAAGATGGCAGGCCAATTAGGAAACAAAACTGTTTCTATGCAAAACCTAGAGGTTGTCTCAATTGATGAAGAAAGAGGACTTCTTTTAGTGAAAGGAAGTGTGCCAGGTTCTGTAGGAGGATGGGTTTCAATTACAGATGCTAAAAAGAAAGTATTGCCTCCTCATGCACCCTACCCCTTTGGCTCAAAAAAAATTAAAAAAGATGAGATAACTAAAGAAGAAAAAATTAATAATAACGAAGCTAAAGAAAACTTACTAGCTGAAAAAGTAGAGGCCAATAAAGATGAAAAAAGTAAAAATGATATAAAAGAGGTAGACTCAGATGGCAAGTAAAACAAAAATTAAAATTACTAATTTAGATAACAAACCAATAGAGGATATTAGTCTTTCAGAAAAGGTTTTTCATGCAAAGGAAAATAACGGAATTATTGCTAGACTAGTAAACTGGCAACTAGCAAAGAAGAGACAAGGAACCCATAAGGTTAAAGAAAGAGGAGAAATAACAGGGTCAACTGCTAAAATTTATAAACAAAAGGGAATGGGGCGTGCAAGACACGGATCAAAAAAAGTAGTTCAATTTAAAGGTGGAGGAGTGGTACATGGTCCTACCCCAAGAAGCCATGAATATAAACTTAATTCAAAATTAAAAAAAAGCGCATTTAGAGCATTGTTTTCCACCAAGTTAAGAGAAGGCAACATAAAAGTTATTGATAAATTAGAATTGAATAAAATTAAAACTAAAGATTTAAATCTTAAAATAAAAAAGCTAGGGATCGAATCTGCTGCTTTTTTAGAAACTGATAAAATAAATAAAAACTTTCAGTTATCTATTAAAAACTTAAAAAACTGTGACCTGATTTCTTGTAAAGGTATTAATGCAGCCTTAATTTTAAAGAGAAAAACATTGGTTATTTCTAAAGAGGCTGTTCAGCGTGTCGAGGAAGTATATAAATAAATGACAAACCTTTATGATATAATCAAATTTCCTGTAGTGACAGAGAAATCTACTAAAATTTCTGAGAATAATCAGTTTGTTTTTAAAGTAGCTATAAACTCTTCTAAGGGGGATATAAAAAAAGCCATAGAAAAAGTTTTTAAGGTTAAAGTCAAAGCAATAAATACTATTAAGGTAAAGGGTAAGAAAAAAGTATTTAAAGGCACTAAAGGAAAGAGAAGTGATTTTAAAAAGGCAGTTATTACTTTAGTAAAAGGTGAAACTTTAGATTATAGCGGGGGAGTAAATTAATGGCATTAAAGAACTATAATCCAACTACTCCTTCTAGAAGATCTTTAGTTTTAGTTGATAAATCAAAATTGCATAAAGGAGGTCCTGTAAAGAAGCTAACACAAGGTTTGTCAAAGTCTGGAGGAAGAAATAATAAAGGAAGAATAACTGTCTGGTGGAAAGGAGGGGGGCATAAGAGAAACTACAGAGTTATTGATTTCAAGAGAAAAAATGATGATAAGAAAGCTGAAGTAATTAGATTAGAGTATGATCCAAATAGAACCTGTTTTATTGCCTTAATTAAATATGAAGATGGAAGTCTTAACTACATAATAGCTCCGCAAAAACTTAAAGTATCTGATACAGTAATATCAGGAAATAGTGTCGATATAAAACCAGGCAATTGTTTGCCTATGAAAAACATACCCGCAGGAACTTTATTACATAATGTTGAATTGAAGCCAGGTAAAGGTGGTCAAATCGCTAGGTCTGCTGGATCTTCTGTCCAATTAGTAGGAAAAGATAAAAATAATGCTATGTTGAAAATGGTTTCAGGTGAACAAAGATTAGTGCCTTTAGTTTGTAGAGCTACCATTGGAGTAGTATCTAACCCAGATCATCAGAATATTAAGTCAGGAAAGGCAGGAAGAAGTAGATGGCTAGGAAAAAGACCACATGTTAGAGGTGTAGTCATGAATCCTGTAGACCACCCCCATGGTGGTGGAGAAGGTAGAACTTCCGGAGGAAGAAACCCTGTTACTCCTTGGGGAGTTCCTACAAAGGGTAAAAGAACTAGAAATAATAAAAGAACAGATAAATTTATTTTAAAAAGAAGGAACAGTAGGTAGGTATGGCAAGGTCAGTCTGGAAAGGACCATTTGTTGATGGGCATTTGATTAAAAAGGTACAAGATCACCTTAAGGAAAATAATACTAAACCAATAAAAACTTGGTCAAGGAGATCAACAATACTTCCGCAGTTTGTTGGTATAACTTTTAACGTATACAATGGTAAAAAATTTATACCTGTTTTAATATCAGAAGAAATGGTAGGACAAAAACTTGGTGAATATTCTCCAACTAGAACTTATTATGGTCATACGGCAGATAAAAAGGCAAAAAAATAATTAGGGATGAAAATGGACAACACTAAAGCGACTGCTAGAGCAACAAATCTAAGAATAAGCCCTCAGAAATTAAATTTAGTTGCTAAATCTATACGAGGAAAAGGTATTAAAAGTGCTATAGATAACCTTACATTTTCTAGAAAAAGAATTTCTAAAGATGTTTTAAAGGTTTTAAATTCAGCAATTGCTAATGCCGAAAATAATTATGCTCTTGATATTGATAAGTTGGTAGTTGATGAAGCGTTTGTTGGAAAAGCAATGGTGATGAAAAGACTAAGAGCTCGAGCCAGAGGAAGGGCAGCGAGAATTTTAAAACCATTTAGCAAGCTTACAATAATCCTAAAGCAAATGGAGGAGAAAAAGTAATGGGTCAAAAAGTAAATCCAATAGTATTGAGATTGAGCGTTAATAAGGATTGGAGTTCTAAATGGTATGCCAAAGGAAAAGAGTATGCCAATCTCTTACATGAAGATCTAAAGATTAAAAATTATATTCGGAAAGAACTTAAGCAAGCTGCTGTTAGTAAGGTAGTTGTTGAAAGACCAGCAAAAAAAGCAATAATTACAATTCATACTGCAAGACCTGGAGTTGTTATTGGAAAAAAAGGAAGTGATATAGAAAAAATAAAACAAAAAATTTCTAAAATTACAAGTGGAGATGTTCAACTTAATATTGTGGAGGTAAGAAAGCCAGAGTTAGACGCTCAATTAATAGCAGATAATATAGCAGAGCAACTTGAAAGAAGAGCATCATTTAGAAGAACTATGAAAAGAGCGATACAGTCTGCTTTGAGATTAGGAGCAGAGGGAATAAAAATTGTATCCGGTGGAAGGCTAGGTGGTGCTGAGATAGCAAGAATAGAATGGTATAGGGAAGGAAGAGTTCCACTTCATTCATTGAGAGCTGATATAGATTATGGTGTTTCAACTTCACACACAGCTTACGGAACAATAGGAATAAAGGTTTGGGTTTATAAGGGGGAAACGTCAGGAGATGATAAAAAGGAATCTGAAACAACTAAAACATCATTTAATAAAGGCAAGGATAAGTAAATTATGCTATTTCCTAAAAAAACTAAATATAGAAAAGCACATAAGGGTAGAATACATGGAAATGCTAAAGGCGGGTTTTCTTTAAATTTTGGTGCCTTTGGACTTAAAGCTCTGCAACCAGAAAGAATAACAGCTAGACAAATTGAAGCGGCTAGAAGAGCAATCACTAGACATATTAAGAGACAAGGAAGAGTTTGGATTAGAATTTTTCCTGATTTGCCTGTATCACAAAAGCCAGCTGAAGTTAGAATGGGTAAGGGAAAAGGAACTCCAGAATATTGGGCTTGTAGAGTAAAGCCAGGGAGAATATTATTTGAGTTGGATGGGGTAAGTGAAGAACTTGCTAAAAGAGCTTTTGAATTAGGTGCCGCAAAATTACCTATTCAAACTAAGTTTATAACTAGAGGAGTTAGATTATAGTATGCCAAAAACAGACTTAAAATCTAAAACTGTTGATGAATTAGAGACATTACTTTCTAATTACAAAAAAGAAGGAATGAACCTAAGGTTTCAAAAATCTATGGGGCAGTTAGAAAAACCATCAAGAATAAAGTTTGTTAGAAGAGAAATAGCTAGAATAAACACTATACTTAATTTACAGGAGAAAAAATCTGATGCCTAAAAGAATTCTAAACGGTACTGTATGTAGCGCAAGTAATACAAAAACAGTTGTAGTAAAAGTCGAAAGGATGTTAAAACACCCTATTTATAAAAAGTATATAAAAAAATATAAAAAATATCATGCTCATGATGAAGGTAACGTTTTAAAAGTTGGAGACAAAGTTTCTATTCAAGAAACTAAACCAATTTCTAAATTAAAAACTTGGGTAGTTATTTAGAGTTAGGAATAAAGATGATAATAAATGAGACCAATTTAGAAGTAGCAGATAATTCAGGGGCTAGAAGAGTGCAATGTATAAAAGTTATTGGTGGCTCTAAAAGAAGGTTTGCAAGTGTAGGCGATGTGATAATAGTTTCTATAAAGGAAGCTATTCCAAAAGGAAAGGTAAATAAGGGGGATGTGCATCATGCAGTGATAGTTAGAACTGCAAAAGAGATTAGAAGAAATGATGGTAGTGCTATTAGATTTGATAAAAATGCTGCTGTTTTAATTAATAAGCAACAGGAGCCAATTGGAACCAGAATTTTTGGACCTGTAACGAGAGAATTAAGAGCAAAGAAGTTTATGAAAATTGTTTCACTAGCTCCAGAGGTATTATAATGGCAGCAAAAATAAAAATAAAAAAAGGAGATAAAGTTATTGTTGTAGCCGGAAAAAATAAGGGTGTTACAGGTGAAGTACTTAAAGTATTCCCTGAAAAAAATAGAGCAACTGTAAGAGGGGTTAATTTAGTAAAAAGACATACTAAACCAACTCAAAATGACCCAGGAGGTATTAAGGAGAAAGAAAACTCTATAAATATCTCTAATATTGCATTTTTAGAAGAAACAAAAAACAAAGCTACTAAAGTTGGATATAAATTTTTAAAGGATGGAAGAAAGGTTCGTTATAGCAAACTTACTGGAGAGGTGATTGATAAATAATGGCTAGATTAAAAGATTTATATGAAAAACAAATTAAGAGTGCTCTGAAAGATAGTTTGCAGATTAAGAATGAAATGGCTGTTCCAAGGTTAAAAAAAATTACTATAAATATGGGTGTTGGGAAAGCTTCTCAAGAAAAAGGCAAAATAGATGGTGCACTCAGTGAAATGAGGTTAATTAGTGGGCAGCAACCAGTTATCACAAAGGCAAGAAAGTCAGTGGCTGGATTTAAACTTAGAGAAGGTTCTAATGTAGGAGTAAAGGTGACTTTAAGAAAAACCAGAATGTATGAGTTTTTAGATAGGTTAGTTAATATTGCATTGCCAAGAGTAAGAGATTTTAGAGGGCTTTCAAAAAAAAGCTTTGATGGGAAAGGAAACTATTCCTTAGGACTTAAAGAACAAATAGTATTTCCCGAAATAGATTATGATAATTTAGATGAGCTAAGAGGTATGGATATAACGATAGTTACAACTGCAAAAAATGACCATCATGGATTAGAATTATTAAAAATGTTTAATTTACCTATTAATATTTAAAGGAGAAGGTTTTGGCAAAAAAAAGCGCTATAGAAAAAAATAAATCAAGAATAAGAAAAGTTGAAAAATTCGCAGAAAAAAGAAAAGGTCTAAAGGAAATCATAATGAATAAAAAAACAAGTTCAGAGGATAGATTTCAGGCTGTTATAAAGTTAGCCTCTTTACCTAAAAATGGATGTGCAGTTAGAGTTAGGAATAGGTGTGAATTATCAGGAAGGCCCAGAGGCTTTTACAGAAGAGTAAAGTTATCTAGGATTGCATTAAGAGATTTAGCAGCTTCTGGACAAATTCCTGGAATGATTAAGGCTAGCTGGTAAAGGAATAAAAATGACAATGACAGACCCTATAAGTGATTTACTAACCAGAATAAGAAATGGGCAGCAAGTAAGAAAATCTACTGTAAATTGTCCTTCTTCTAAAATGAAACTAGCAATATTAAAGGTTTTAAAAGAAGAAGGTTTTATTAGAGAGTTTTCTGAAATTGAAGGTATCAAAGGCAAGGTGATTGAAATATCTCTGAAATACTATCATGGAGAACCTGTTATTAAAGAAATTATAAGAATTTCTAAGCCTGGCTTAAGAATTTATTCTTCAGTAAAAAATATGCCAGTTTATAAAAATAATATGGGAGTTTCTATAGTATCTACATCTAAAGGCGTGATGACAAACTTTAAAGCTAAAGAAATTAATATCGGAGGCGAAGTTTTATGCAGGATTTATTAAGATATGTCTAGAGTTGGAAAAAAGTTAATAGATTTACCAGAGGGAATTGATGTCTCTATAGTACATAATGGCATTACCATAAAAGGGTCTAAAGGAGAATTGAATGCTAACTTTCCTAATACTGTAAAGTTAGAAAAGGAAAAGGATAAAGTAAGAGTTGTGCCTTTAAATGAAAGCAAAAGTGCTAAAGCTAGTTGGGGAATGGCAAGAACCATTATAAATAATATGGTTACTGGAGTATCTAAAGGGTTTTCAAAAGTACTTGAAATCAATGGAGTTGGGTATCGTGCTTCTATAGAAGAGAATATATTAACTTTGCAATTAGGGTATAGCCATGATATAAAATTGGCTATTCCTAAGGACTTAGAAGTAAAATGCTCTAAGCCTACAGAAATAATAGTTTCTGGTATTGACAAACAAAAAGTAGGTCAATTTGCTTCTGAAATTAGAAAACTAAGGAAGCCTGAGCCTTACAAAGGAAAGGGTATTAAATACCAAGAAGAATTAATCAGAAGAAAAGAAGGTAAGAAAAAATAAATGAGTGCAAAAAGTAAAATATTATTAATAAGAAGAAAGTCGAGAAATAGATTCAGGTTGAAATCCAATTCTACTTTAGATTTAAGGTTAACCGTTTTTAGAAGTAATGCTAATTTTTATTCTCAAATAATAGATGAGAAAAAAGGTATAACTTTAGTATCAGCCTCTACCTTAGAAAAAGATATGAAAAAGAAGCTTAAAGATAAAGGAGGCGATAAAAATGCTGCAGAATTAGTTGGTGCAGAGCTAGCAAAAAGAGCAGATAAAAAAGGAATTAAAAATGTTTATTTTGATAGAGGTGGATATCTCTATCACGGGAGAGTGAAAGCATTCGCTGAAGCAGTTAGAAAAGAAGGCTTAAAGTTTTAGGTATTAAAATGGATAAAGAAATAAAAAATATGGATGGAACTGAGTTAACTGAAAAATTAGTTAGCATTAATAGAGTGGCCAAAGTTGTAAAAGGTGGAAGAAGATTCGGTTTTGCTGCTTTAGTGGTTGTTGGAGATACAAAAGGAAGAGTTGGTTTTGGAACGGGTAAGGCAAAAGAAGTCCCAGAAGCGATAAAAAAAGCTACTGATAAAGCAAAAATTAAAATGCTCAGGATTCCTTTGAAAGAGGGTAGAACAATCCACCATGATATTAAAGGTAGGCATGGTGCTTCAAAAGTTATTTTGAGAACTGCGCCACCAGGAACAGGTATAATTGCAGGAGGGCCTATGAGGGCTGTTTTTGAAACTCTTGGAGTACAAGACGTTGTTTCAAAATCTGTAGGTAGTTCTAGTCCTTACAACATGGTTAGAGCAACATTTGAAGGTTTAAAAAACACCCAATCTCCTAGAAATATTGCTTCAAGAAGAGGATTAAAGGTAAGTAGTATTTTTGGAAAAAAAGTAAACATTGACGTTAAAGAGAGCGAAGAGGAAAAAGAAAATAAAAACACTAAGAAGAAAGATAATAAAATAGTCAAAAAGAAAGATAATAAGTAGATGAATAAAGGAAAAAAAACCTTGGTAGTTACTCAAATAGCAAGTCCTATAGGGAGAAAAGGTTATCAGAAAAAATGTTTAATAGGCCTTGGTTTAAACAAGTTAAATAGAACCAAAGTATTGGATTACAATGAAAGTATTTTTGGTATGGTTAAAAAAGTTGAACATCTAGTAAAATATGAAATTAAATAGTTATGTTAAAATTAAATAATATTGTTGATAAAAGCTCCATAAAAAAACCTAAAAGAGTTGGAAGAGGAATTGGTTCTGGTAAAGGAAAGACTTCTGGAGCAGGACATAAAGGACAAAAATCCAGATCTGGTGTTTCTATAAAAGGGTTTGAAGGTGGACAAATGCCACTTCATAGAAGACTTCCCAAAAGAGGCTTCAAAAATCCGTTTAGAAAAGAGTTTTCAATTGTTAATCTTATAGATATTGATAAAGCAATAAATTCAAAAAAACTTAATCCCTCTAAAGAAATAGCGAAAGCAGAATTACTTAAAGCTGGTTTAATTCGTAAAAATAGCTTAGGTATAAAACTATTAGCTAATGGAAAATTAAGTCACAGTATTACAATTAAAGTAAATAAGGCTAGTAAAAAAGCTGCGGATAACATTTCTAAGAATAAGGGAAAGCTTATTTTGGAAATTGCCAAAGAGAAAATCATTCAACAAGATAAAAAACCTAAAAAGAAGGAGAAATAATAGTGCCTTCAGCTGCTGAACAACTTGCATCATCTGTTAATTTTGGCGCTTTAGCAAAAGCTACAGAACTAAAGAATAGGATAGTTTTTACATTATTAGCATTAGTGGTTTATAGATTAGGAACATACATTCCTATTCCAGGAGTAAATCCAGGAGCCCTTGATGATATATTTAATCAAAATACTGGTGGTATATTTGGCATGTTCGATATGTTCGCAGGAGGTGCTTTAAGTAGAATGTCAATATTTGCCTTAAATATCATGCCTTATATTTCTGCATCTATAATTATACAGCTAATGTCGTCTACTTCATCTCATTTAGCTCAGCTAAAAAAAGACGGTGAAAGCGGAAGACAAAAAATAACTCAGTATACGAGATACGGAACAGTTTTTTTAGCAAGTATTCAAGCATTGGGTATAGCATCTGGACTGGAGGGAATGACTAACTCTCAAGGGCCTGCTATTGATAATCCTGGGTTCTTTTTTAAAATAACTACTGTGATTACTCTCACTGGTGCGACTGTTTTTTTGATGTGGTTAGGTGAACAAATAACAGCTAGAGGAATAGGGAACGGTATTTCTTTAATAATTATGGCAGGAATAGTTGCGGAATTACCTGCAGCCCTAATTTCTACTTTAGAGCTTGGAAAAACCGGTGCACTGTCTGGGTTATTAATATTATTTTTTTTAATTCTAGCAGTATTAGTAATTACATTTATAGTTTTTATGGAAAGAGGACAAAGAAGGATAATAATCCAATATCCTAAAAGACAAGTTGGTATGAAAGTAATGCAAGGCCAAGCCAGTCATCTTCCACTCAAAATTAATACAGCCGGAGTTATTCCTCCTATTTTTGCTTCTTCAATATTACTACTGCCTGTAACAGCTATTAGTATCAATGCTGGAAGTGGCCCGGATTGGTTGTTGACTATAACGTCATTGCTAGGTAGAGGGCAACCTCTTTATATGTTACTATATGTATCGGCAATAGTATTTTTTGCTTTTTTTTATACGAGCATAGTATTTAATGCAAAAGATACAGCAGATAATATTAAAAACAATGGCGGCTTCGTACCAGGTATAAGGCCAGGCGAAGCTACTGCTGAATATATAGACTTTGTTTTAACTAGACTTACTGTTATTGGTGCTATCTATTTAAGCGCAGTTTGTTTAATGCCAGAACTTCTTATTTCTAGATACTCTGTTCCCTTTTACTTAGGTGGGACTAGTTTATTAATAGTTGTAACTGTTACTATGGATTTAGTAGCCCAAGTACATTCACATCTAATAGCTCACCAGTATGAAGGCTTAATAAAAAAAGCTAAGCTTAGAGGAAGAATTTAGTGAATATTATATTATTTGGACCTCCAGGAAGTGGAAAAGGTACACAGGCAGTAAATATTTGTGAAAACCTAAGCATTCCTCATTTATCTACAGGAGATATGCTTAGAGAAGCAGTTGCCTCTGGATCTGATATTGGAAAAAAAGCTAAAGAAATTATGGAGGATGGGGGCTTGGTATCTGACGAAATAGTATTATCTATTGTAAAGGAGAGAATAGCTTTTAAAGATTGTTCTAATGGATTTGTGTTGGACGGATTTCCTAGAACAATAAATCAAGCAACCGGTTTAGACTCATTACTAGATGTAAGTCAGAAAATAGAATATGTTTTAAGAATTAAAGTTGATGAAGAAGATATTTTAAAAAGATTAATTGAAAGAGGAAGGTCTGACGATAACCCAGTAACTATAAAAAATAGATTTAAAACTTACAACTCGCAGACTCAACCATTAATTCCTTTTTATGAAAATAGAAAAATACTATTTACTATTAATGGAATGCAAGAGATAGAAAAAGTTTTTGAAGATATTAAAAAAGTAATAGGTTTATAATGTTAGTTGACTTGAACAAAACCTTTACTATAATAAAGCTTTTTAAAAGAAAACTTCATTAAGGAGAATAACTTGGCAAGGATATCTGGCGTAAATATACCTAGTGGTAAAAGAATAGAAGTGGCTTTGACATACGTTTATGGTATAGGGGCTACAAGGGCCAAGCAAATATGCAAAGATGCAGCTCTAGACTCCAATAAAAGAGTTAATAGTTTGACTGAAGATGAATTATCAAAAATAAGAGACATCATTGAAAAAAAATATACAGTTGAGGGTGATTTAAGAAGAGAGATTACAGTTAATCTCAAGAGGCTTATTGACCTTGGTTGCTATAGAGGTTTGAGACACAGAAAGGGTTTGCCTGTAAGAGGACAGAGAACCAATACCAATGCTAGAACTAGAAAAGGAAAATCTTCTCCAATTGCAGGTAAAAAGAAGGCTTAAAAATAATGGCAGAAACTAAAAAGAAAAAAGTAAAAAAAAATATACCAATGGGTATTGCTCATGTTAATGCTACATTCAATAATACAATTATAACTATTACTGATACTAAAGGTAACACAATTTCTTGGTCTTCAGCAGGTTCTGAAGGTTTTAAAGGTTCTAGAAAGTCGACACCTTTTGCTGCTCAGTTGGCTGCAGAAAATGCAGGAAAAAAAGCACAAGATAATGGTGTTAAAACTATTGAAATTCAGGTAAGAGGACCTGGAGCAGGAAGAGAGTCCGCTCTTAGAGCTCTGCAGGCAACGGGATTTATAATTACTTCAATTAAAGACGTTACTCCAATACCTCATAACGGATGCAGACCTCCTAAAAGAAGGAGAGTATAAGAAGTTAATATTTACTAATCAATAAATAATATAAGGAATTAAAAGTGCTACAAAAAAATTGGCAAGAACTAATTAAACCATCAAAAATTCAATTTACTCCAGGCAATGACAAGCTAAGAGACGCTACTTTGGTAGTGGAACCACTTGAAAGAGGGTTTGGTCAAACCTTAGGTAATGCATTAAGAAGAGTATTACTATCCTCAATAAGAGGTGCTGCAGTAACTGCAGTAAAATTTGACCAGGTATTACATGAATTTTCTTCTATCCCAGGAGTAGCCGAAGATGTTGTAGAAATTACATTAAATGTAAAACAACTAGCAGTAAAAATTCACGAAGGTGGTACTAAAAAACTTAGTCTCTCTGTAAAAGGACCATGTCAGGTTAATGCGTCTATGATAGAACCTTTAGCAAATGTTGATATATTGAATCCTGAATTAGTTATTTGTAATATTAACAAGGAAGTTGAATTTAAAATGACACTCACAGTAGAAGAGGGTAAGGGGTACGTGCCATCATCAATTACAAATACAAAAGATAACCCTATAGGTTTAATACCAATAGATGCTATATTTAGTCCTATTAGAAATGTGGCTTATAAAGTAGAAAATACTAGAGTAGGGCAGGCTACAGATTATGATAAACTAACTATGGAAATAAAAACTAATGGTACAATTGTTCCAGAAGATGCTGTTGCCTTGGCTGGTAGAATTATTTCTGACCAAGCCTTATTTTTCGTTAACTTTGAAGAAGAAGAAGAAGTAAAAGAAGTAGAAACTGAAAGCGAGCCAAAACTTAATCCAAACCTTCTTAGAAAAGTTGATGAATTAGAGCTCTCTGTTCGTTCAGCCAACTGCCTAAAGAACGACAATATTCTATATATAGGTGATTTAGTATTGAAAACTGAAAATGAGATGTTACGAACACCAAACTTTGGAAGAAAGTCTTTAAATGAAATTAGAGAAGTACTTTCTGAAATGGGTCTTGGTTTAGGAATGCATATTGAAAACTGGCCTCCTGAAAATATTGAAAGTTTAGCTAAACAAATAGAAGACCCTTATTAAATTAGGAATAAATATGAGACATAGAATTAGTGGAAGAAAATTAAATAGAAGCAGCGCGCATAGAAAAGCTCTTTTTAAAAATCTAGCAGCAGCTTTAATAAAGCATGAACAAATAACTACTACTTTACCAAAAGCTAAAGATCTAAGGCCACTAGTTGAAAAAATGATAACAATAGGCAAGAAAGGAACCTTGCATGCTAAAAGACAATTAATTTCTAAGTTACCTAAAAGTGCAGACTTTAATAAAGTTTTTAATGAACTTTCAGAAAGATATAAAGAGAGAAATGGTGGCTACACTAGAATAATTAAAAAAGGTTTTCGCTATGGAGACTCTGCTCCAATGGCTATAATAGAATTTGTAGACAGAAATCGCCAAGCTAAAAATCCACCAGCAGACAATAAAGCTAAGTCCACTGAGGACAAAGTAGCTGATGATAAAAAGAAAGAAGCGAAATAAATCTTTTTAGCTTAAGAATTTTTAGAAACGTCAATATAGTCAAATATATAAATTTTATACCGTAGCATGTATAACTCTAAATATTTAGAAGTGAATTCAGATGATGTAGGCTTAAGGTTAGATAAATTTATATTTAAAAATTTCTCTAATATACCTTATTCAATAATCCAAAAAAAAATAAGAACAGGGTTATTTAAGGTTAACGGTTTCAGAAAAAGAGCAAGCTATAAACTTAATTATTTAGATAAGGTATTTTACATAGGTGACTTAATTTTAGCGAAAAATAAATTAAAAAATCTTTCTGTTAATGAAGATCAAAAACTAATTATTAAAAAATCAATAATATTTGAAGACAATGAAGTAATAATTTTAAATAAACCATATGGAATTCCAGTTCAAGGTGGTACAAAAATCAAATTCAGCATTAATGACGCTCTTAATCAGACTGGCTCAAAAAATAAAATATTAAGGTTAACTCACAGGATTGATAAAAATACTACAGGTATTTTGATTATAGCAAAATCTAAAGAAACAGCTAAAAATGTAACTGAGTTATTTAGAGAAAATAAAATAAAGAAAACATACTGGGCGTTGGTAGAGGGAAATCCAAAAGAAAAAAAAGGTTATATAAAAGCATCTATTGCTAAGATAAAAGTTAATAAAATGGAAAAAATGAAAGTAATAGAAAATAAAGAAAAAAACTCTATCACTTATTATAAAACTCTTGACTCTAGGGATGGTTTATCTCTTTTAGAAGTATATCCAAAAACTGGTAGAACACACCAAATAAGAATACATTTACTTTCAAAAAAATGCCCTATTTTAGGAGATAAAAAATATAAACTTTCAAATAATAACTCTAATAAATTTAAAGAAATTAATAAAAAAATGTATCTACACGCTAAAAGTATTAGTTTTAAACTAAATGAGAAAAGGTATGTTGTAGAAGCTGAACTACCATCTCATTTCAAGAAAATCCTAAAATTATATAACTTTATTATTTGACTCTAAAAATGATAAAAGTAATAAAAAAAAAAAATAATTATTATTTTTTAAAAAATAATAAAATAATAAAAACAACTTTTGATAATTCAATTAAAGTAAATGATGAAAGAACTGCAATTGAACTTTCTAAATATTTATCATCTTGTTTAAAAAGCAAAAAAAAGGTGAAAAAATTTTTTNTGAGGNTTTTATTTTTTAGTTATGATTTAGATAAAAAATCTAGNNCAGACTTAGTANATAANATATTATCATTTCTCAGNACAGANCTTGTATGTTATAGAGCTGAAAAAAACTCTGAATTAGAAATTATTCAAAAAAAACTATGGGATCCTTTGATTTATTTTGTAGAAAATAAATATAAATTTATCTTTAAAATTACTTACGGTATTATTCCTATTCAACAAGACTCTGGTAATAAAAAAAAATTATTAAAAATATTAAAAAAGCTTAATAGGCATGATTTAACTAGCTTTTATTACATAACAAATTTTTCTAATTCAAATATAATTACTTTAAATTTCTTGGCAAACAATATAAACTTTAAAGAGGCTTGGAAACTTTTGAGTTTAGAAGAAGCCTTTAGTCTTAAGAAATGGGGACAAGACAAAGAAGCAAAAGAGAAATTATTAGAGAAAAAAAATTACTTTAATGAAATCATCAACTTTAATCTACTTTTAAAAAATCAAGAGAAATAAATGAGAAATATCTTAAAAAACTTAATTAAATTAACAAATAAGGCCTATCAGGGAGGAGGTAAAGAACGTATTCAAGCACAGTATAAAAAAGGAAAGCTTACTGCAAGAGAAAGGATAAGTATTTTATTGGATGATTTCTCTTTTCAAGAAATAGGCATGCTAGTAAAAAGTAAAAATGTAGAAGTAGGAAGTATAGACAAGAATATTTTTGGAGATGGTGTTGTTACCGGACACGGTACAATTAACGGCAATGATGTTATGGTATATAGTCAGGACTTTACAGTTTATGGTGGCTCTCTAGGAGAAGAGCATGCAAATAAAATTTGTAAAATTATGGATATGGCTATTAAAAATGGCATACCATTAATAGGTCTTAATGACTCAGGGGGCGCTAGAATTCAAGAGGGAGTTTCTTCTTTAGGAGGCTATGCAGAAGTTTTTCAAAGAAATGTATTGGCCTCTGGTGTAATTCCACAGATATCTGCTATTCTAGGACCATGCGCCGGAGGTGCAGTATATTCTCCAGCAATAACAGACTTTATATTTATGTCAGACAGTTCTTCTTATATGTTTGTAACAGGTCCTGAAGTTGTAAAGACTGTTACTCATGAGGAAGTCACTTCGGAATATTTAGGAGGAGCCACAACTCATGCTAAAAAGTCAGGTGTAGCAGATTTTGTTTTTGATAATGAGATAGTAGTTTTGCAACAGATTAGACGTTTAATTGACTTTCTACCAGCATCTAATAAATCTGAAAGCAAAATTAAAAAAAATGATACTGGTTTTAATATTCACATACCCTCTTTAGATAAAATAATTCCAAAGGATAAAAATAAACCTTATGATATGAAAGACTTAATTTTAAAGATAGCTGATAATGAAGATTTTTTCGAAGTTCAAAAAGATTATGCACCTAACATCATTATTGGTTTTATTAGAATTGATGGACATACTATTGGTGTAGTAGGAAACCAACCAATGCACTTAGCAGGCTGTTTAGATATTAACTCATCAAGAAAAGCTGCAAGATTTGTTAGATTTTGTGACTGTTTTAATATTCCTTTGTTAACCTTAGTAGATGTTCCAGGATTTTTACCTGGAACTGATCAAGAATTTAATGGAATAATAAAGCATGGTGCAAAATTATTGTTTGCTTATGCTGAAGCTACTGTTCCTAAAGTTACGGTAATAACTCGTAAAGCTTATGGGGGTGCTTATGATGTTATGGCATCAAAACACTTGCGAGGAGACCTGAATTATGCATGGCCTACTTCTGAAATTGCTGTTATGGGAGCAGAGGGTGCTGCTAAAATAATTTTTAAAAAAGTAAAATCTAATAAACTAAAAGAAAAAATAGAAGAATATGAAAAGAGTTTTTCTAATCCTTATGTTGCAGCATCAAGAGGATATATAGATGAGGTGATATTACCTAATAATACTAGAATAAAAGTAGCAAATGCTTTTAAGCTTCTTAGAAAGAAGAAATTAGAAAATCCATGGAAAAAGCATGACAACATTCCATTATAAAATATGAAAAAAAAGAAAATAAAAAAAATATTAATAGCTAACAGGGGTGAAATTTCTATTAGGATAGCAAAAACCTGTCATAAACTAAAAATCAAAACTGTAGGAGTTTATTCAAAACAAGATGAAAGCTCACTTCATTTAGATTCTATGGATGAGAAATATTTTTTAAGTGATGATCCACTGCAAGGAAGTTATTTAGATAAAGATAGGATAGTAAAGATTTGTAAACAGTTAGAGGTAGATGCTGTTCATCCAGGGTATGGCTTCTTATCTGAAAACTATTCTTTTTCGAAACTTTTAGAAAAAAATAATATTATATTTATAGGTCCCCCAGCAAATGCAGTTAGGGAAATGGGTGATAAAATTTCTTCAAAGAAAATTGCTTTAAGAGCAAAAGTTAATTGTATTCCAGGACTAAATAAGGAAATTAAGGACTTTAAGCAAGCCCTAAAAGCCTCTAAAGAAATAGGTTTTCCAGTAATGATTAAAGCCTCAGCAGGGGGAGGAGGAAAAGGGATGCGAATTGCTCACAAAAAAGATGATTTAAAGGAGTTGATAAAAGCAGCTAAAAGTGAAGCTAAAAATGCATTCGGAGACGATAGAATTTTTATAGAAAAGTATATAGAAAATCCTAGGCATATAGAAATTCAAGTTCTTGGAGATAAGTTTGGAAATATTATTTCCTTAGGTGAGAGGGAATGTAGTATACAACGTAGACATCAAAAAATTATTGAAGAGGCTCCTAGTGCTTTTTTAGATGAAAAAACAAGAAAAAGCATGGGAGAACAGGCAGTTAGATTAGCTAAGGCAGTTAATTATTATTCTGCTGGTACAGTAGAGTTTGTTGTAGATAAAAATAAAAATTTTTATTTTTTAGAAATGAATACTAGGCTTCAAGTCGAGCATCCTGTTACAGAAGAAATTACTGGTATTGATTTAGTCAAAGAGATGATAAATATAGCAGAGGGTAAAAGGCTTTCTTTTTCAGAAGATGAAGTTAAGACTAAGGGATGGGCTATAGAAGCTAGACTATGTTCAGAAGATCCAATTAAAAACTTCCTTCCTTCTGCTGGAAAAATTAAAAAACTAAGTCTTCCAGAAAATATTAGGACTGATAGTGGGTACAAGGAAGGTAATATAGTCTCAATTTACTATGACTCATTATTAGCAAAAATAGTTTCCAAGGGGAAAAATAGAAATGAAGCAATACAAAAAATAATACAAGCCCTAGAACAAATAAACATTCAAGGTATTCAGACTAATCAAGACTTCTTGATAAATATTTTGCAAACTCAAGAATTTTACGAATCAAAAATTGATACTAATTTTATATCAAATTACTATGGTCAAGGATTTAGCGGAATAACTAATGATGTTAATACATTAGAAATCATGGCTATAGCTGCTCTTTCTAATAATCTTAAGTATCTGAAAGATGTAAATAATGATCTTAATAAAATTAGTAAAAACTGGATATTAGTTTTTGGTAAAAATAAATTTAAATTTTCATTAAAAAAATATGATTTATTAGACCTTGTTTTAGAAAAAAAAGGAGAGAAATATCACGTAGATTTATTTATTGACCCCTTCTCTCAAATAAATCAAATAAAAATAAATGATAGCTTCTATAATATTAGAGTAACTAAAAATGTGAACACATATCAGGTTTTTTTTAGAGGATATTTTATAGAAGTCAATGTATTTAGAGAATTAGAATATAAAAGTTTTAAAAACTTACCCAAAAATAATTTAAAGAGCGTAGATAATTATTTAATTTCTCCCATGCCAGGTAAAGTAGTTGATATTCTAATTAAAAAGGGAGAGATAGTTAATCAAGGAAAAACCTTAATTATATTGGATGCAATGAAAATGGAAAATATTTTAAAGGCAGAGAATAAAGTTAAAGTGATTGAAGTATTTGTTACTAAAGGGGAAGCTGTAGCATCCGAGCAAAATTTAATTAAACTTCAGATGATTAATTAAAAATTCTAAATATATTTTGTTGTAATATTTCATCAACTTGTATTTTTTTTATACTTTCTTTTAAAGATGCTACTGAGGTAACATAGGAGTCTTTTATTCCGCAAGGATCTATTTTTTTAAAATATGACAAGTCACAGTCTATATTTATTGATAATCCATGATAAATTATACCCCTTGATACCCTTAAGCCTAATGAGGCAATTTTAGCGTCATTTCCTTGTTTATCTTTTGTCCATATCCCAATTAAATTATTTTTTTTATATGCAATAATGCCTAGTTCACTTAGGCAATATATAATATATTTTTCTAAATTTGATACAAATTTCCTAATATCTTTCTCTCTTTGTTTAATATTTATCATAAAATAAATAATCTTCTGACCTGGGCCATGCCAGGTAATTTTTCCTCCTCTTCCTGTATTATATATGGGTGTATCATCTATTTTTTTAGTTTTAGAATGAAATGCTCTACCTGTTGTGTAAACAGAAGGATGCTCTAAAAACCATACTGCTTCATTTCTTTTACCTTTAGCTATATAACTTACTTGTTTTTCCATAAAGCTTATAGCTTCTTCGTAAGTAACTAGTTCTTTTGATATGAACAAGTCTATTTTTAAATGTTTTTTATTTATTATTTTCATAAAAAATATATTTTAAATATATGTCAAATATTAATAAAAAAAATACTTCTTACAATAATAACTCCATTGGAATTACATCTCAAACTGTTAATGATATCATCACTTATGTAGATAATAATAAAAAAGAAAAAGTAATATTGCTTTTAAATAAAATACATCCAGCTGATGCCGCAGATTTATTGGAAATGCTTACTGAGGAATATAGAAAAAATGTTATAGTTATGTTATCTGATAAATTTCCAGCAGAAACACTNCCATCTATGAATGTNCCTATTTTGATTAGCATAATTGAATATTTTAATTTGGANCACTTAATTAAAATGTTATCAACTTTGGATACTGACGATATTACTTATGTNTTAGAAATATGTGATGAGGATCTCAGAAAAAAAATTTTATTAGGAATGCCTAATGATCTTAAGAAGCTCATAAAAAAATCTCTAAATTATTCTGAGGACTCAGCTGGAAGAATAATGCAAACAGACTATGTTTCTGTTCCTGTAAATTGGACTATAGGAAAAGTGATTGATTATTTAAGACTTTCAAGAGCAGTACCTGACGAATTTTATGCTCTTTTTGCAGTAGACTCTAGACACGTTCCAGTAGGAACAGTTCCATTATATACAGCAATGAGAAAAGGAAGAGATACAAAAATTTCTGATATTATGACTACTAATCCCAAAATAATTAGAGTCGGAGATAAAAGACAGGATATTGCATTTATTTTTGATCAATATGAGCTAACTTCTGCTCCAGTAGTGGACCAAAGAGGAAGATTAGTAGGTATGATAACTGTAGATGATGTAGTCGACTTGATAAGACAAAAAGCTGATGAAGATATACTTAAACTTGGAGGAGTATCTGGAGAAGGTGACCTTTATTTAGCCGCTTTCAAAACAGCGAGAAGTAGATTTGGCTGGCTAGGTATTAATTTAGTAACAGCTATAATGGCTTCAGTTGCAATAGCAATTTTTGAAACAACACTAGAAAAACTAGTTTCTTTAGCTATACTTATGCCCATAGTAGCGTCTATGGGAGGAAATGCAGGAACACAAACACTTACAGTAGCTGTTAGAGCAATGGCAACTAGAGAACTTACTTCTTCAAACTCTTTTCGAGTTTTTGGAAAAGAAATTTTAGTAGGAATTTATAACGGATTATTTTTTGCCATTTTAATAGGAATTATTACAGGTTTGTGGTTTGGAGATTACCTACTAGGTATAATAATAGCATTTGCAATGTTATTTAATTTAATTCTAGCAGGAACCTTCGGTGCTGCAATACCAATAATGCTTTCTTATTTTAAGGTTGATCCAGCTGTAGCTGCTACTGTGCTATTAACAACAATTACTGATATATTGGGATTTGTAATTTTTCTAGGTTTAGCAAAATACTTGTTAATGTGATTAATATTATTATAATTTTTTTATGATTTCAAATTTGCCAGAGAATTTTAATTTTAACTTAGGAGAAGAAACTGATGCTTTACAGGAGAGCATAAGAGTTTTTTGTGAAAAAGAAATAGCGCCGTTAGCAGCTGAAATAGACAAAAGTAATGACTTTCCATCTGAGCTATGGAAAAAACTTGGTAATATGGGTTTGTTAGGTATTACTGTTGAAGAGGATTATGGTGGGAGTGGACTAGGTTATTTAGAACATGTAATTGCAATGCAAGAAATTAGTAGAGCCTCTGCATCTGTAGGTTTGTCTTATGGTGCACATTCAAATCTATGCGTAAATCAATTGCGTTTAAATGGATCTTTAAAACAAAAAGAAAAGTATTTACCAAAACTTATCAGTGGAGATCATGTAGGCGCTTTAGCTATGAGTGAAACAGATGCAGGGTCTGATGTAGTAAGTATGAAACTAAAAGCTACAAAGATGGGAGAAAATTTTATTTTGAATGGTTCAAAAATGTGGATAACAAATGCTCCAAATGCAAACATATTTATAGTTTACGCTAAGACTGTTAATGACGATGATAATAAAGAAAAAATAACCGCATTTTTAGTTGAAAGAGGATATAAAGGATTTTCTATTTCCCCTAAACTTGATAAATTAGGTATGAGAGGATCTAATACTGCAGAACTTGTATTCCAAGAATGTGAGATTCCTGTTGAAAATATATTAGGAAACCTGCATGGAGGTACTAAAGTTCTAATGAGTGGGTTAGATTATGAGAGAGCAGTATTAAGTGGTGGACCATTAGGTATTATGTCTTCTTGTTGGGATATTGTATTACCTTATATTGCTGAAAGAAAACAGTTTGGCAAACCGATAGGTACTTTCCAAATAATGCAAGGAAAAATAGCTGATATGTATACTACTATGAATGCATGTAAATCATATTGTTATATGGTAGCGAAGGCTTGTGATAAAGGAAAAATTACAAGAGAAGACGCAGCTGGGGTATTGCTATATGCTTCTGAGAAGGCAGTTTGGATGGCCCTAGAAGCAATACAATGCTTAGGAGGTAATGGCTATATAAATGATTATCCAACAGGAAGGCTTCTTAGGGATGCTAAATTATATGACATAGGTGCCGGTACTAATGAGATTCGAAGAATGCTTATAGGAAGAGAAGTTTTTAAAAAATATCATTAATAATTTAGGAGTAAATTTATGAGTAAAGAAAGTATTGTTTTAGTAAGTGCTAGAAGGACCCCTATGGGAAGTTTTCAGGGAGATCTATCAAGCTTTAAGGCAACGGATCTAGGAAGCATAGTGGTCAAAAAAAACTTAGAAGATACCAAATTGAGTAATGAAGACATAGATGAAGTTATCATAGGATGTGTTTTACCAGCAGGATTAGGACAGGCACCAGCAAGACAGGTTAGTATAGGAGCCGGTATTCCTGTAACAGTTGGTGCTACTACTATCAACAAAATGTGTGGTTCTGGCATGAAGTCTATAATGATGGGATATGATAGTATAGAATCAGGTACGAATAAGATAGTTGTAGCGGGAGGAATTGAGAGTATGAGTAATGCACCATATATCCTGCCCAAGGTTAGAAAAGGATTAAGAATGGGACATAATCAAGTTAAGGACCATATGTTTCTTGATGGTTTAGAAGACGCTTACGAAGAAGGAAAACTTATGGGAAGTTTTGCTGAGGACACTGCAGAACATTATCAATTTTCGAGAGAAGAACAAGATAATTTTTCTATTGATTCTTTACTAAAGGCTAAGAAAGCTAATGAAGATGGTTCTTTTAGAAATGAAATAGTAGAACTTTCTTTGCTCTCTAAAAAAGGAACTAAAGTCATAAATAAAGACGAACAACCTTTTAAAGCAAACATTGAGAAAATACCTCAGTTAAAACCTGCTTTTAGAAAAAATGGTACTGTTACTGCTGCTAACTCATCTTCTATATCAGATGGAGCTGCAACAGTAATTTTAATGAAAGAAAGCACTGCATATAAAAAAGGAATTAAGCCATTAGCAAAAATAGTAGCACATTCAACTAATAGCCATGAACCAAATTGGTTTACTACTGCTCCAATAGGAGCAATTAGTAAAGTTATTGATAAGTCTGGTTGGAAAAAAACAGATATTGACTTATTAGAAGTTAATGAAGCATTTGCCGTTGTTCCTATGGCAGTAATGAAAGAGTTAAATATTTCAAGAGAAATTTTAAATATAAATGGTGGAGCATGTGCCCTAGGTCATCCTGTTGGAGCTTCTGGAGCAAGAATAGTAGCCACCCTAATTAACAATTTAAAAAGTAGAAATCTCAAGAGAGGTATTGCATCTTTATGTATAGGTGGAGGAGAAGCAACTGCTATGTCTTTGGAGCTAATAGATTGAAAGTTCTTTCATCTAATTTGAAAAAAAAGGACTCAAAGTTTAAAAAAAACTTTGAGCATATGAAAGAACTAGTTTCTGATTTAAATAAAAAAAAACGATTAGTGAAAATAGGTGGGTCTCTAGATGCTAGAAAAAAACATATAAAAAGAGGGAAATTACTTCCTAGAGAAAGAGTAAAATATCTTTTAGATGATAAGAAAAATATAATTGAAATAGGATGTTTAGCTGGTTTAAATTATAAGAATAATGACATCCCAAGCGGCGGGATGATATCAGTTATAGGAAAAGTTTCTGGTAGAGATTGCATGATAATCGCAAATGATGCTACAGTTAAGGGAGGAACTTATTACCCAATTACAGTTAAAAAGCATTTAAGAAGCTTAGAAATAGCAAGAGAAAATAACTTAGCTTGTATTCATTTAGTTGACTCAGGTGGAGCTAATTTACAAGAACAAACTGGAATTTTTGCTGATAAGGATGGGTTTGGAAGAATTTTTTACGAAATGGCAAAGATGTCTTCTCAGGGTATTCCTCAAATATCTGCAGTTCTTGGATCATGCACTGCTGGTGGAGCCTACATACCGGCAATGTCAGACCAAACCATTATAGTAAAAAAAAATGGTACAATATTTTTAGGAGGACCTCATTTAGTAGAGGCCGCAACTGGAGAAGTTAGTAGTCCACAAGAACTTGGTGGAGCAGAATTACATACTTCACTATCTGGTGTTGCAGATTATTTTGCTGAAAATGAATATAGTGCATTGGATAAAGTTAAATCAATCTTAGAATTTATTAATTACGAAAAGCCCAAAATTTTAGTAGAAAGAAAACCAGTAAAACCTAAATATGATGCTAAAGATATATATGGGATAGTCCCTTCAGATTTAAGGGAACAATATGATGTTAGAGAAATAATCTCAAGGTTAGTCGATAATTCAGAATTTGAGGAGTTTAAAAAAAAATATGGTACTACTCTAGTAACAGGATTTTCCCATATAATGGGATATCCTGTGGGTATTATAGCAAACAATGGAGTATTGTTTTCTGAATCATCTTTAAAAGGCACACACTTCATACAATTATGTGAACAAAGAAGAGTTCCTATAGTTTTTTTACAAAATATTTCAGGGTTTATTATAGGAAAAAGCTTTGAAGAAAAAGGTATTGCTAAGGATGGAGCTAAACTCGTTAATGCTGTATCTACTGTCACTGTTCCAAAAATTACAATAATAATAGGAGGATCTTTCGGGGCGGGAAACTATGCTATGTGTGGTCGAGCATACAGTCCAAGATTTTTGTTTTCCTGGCCTAATTCAAAAATCTCAGTTATGGGAGGTGAAATAGCAGCTAAGGTTTTAGCTTCAGTGAAGGACTCTCAAATTAATTCTTCAGGAATTAAATGGAGTAATGAAGAAAAAAATATCTTTATGAATAATATAATTAAAAAATTTAACGAAGAAGGATCTCCTTACTTCGCTACATCTAGATTATGGGATGATGGTGTTATAGATCCTTTAGAAACAAGAAATATATTGGGGAATAGTCTATCTTTTTGTCAAAATCTAGTTACTAATAAAGAAAATTTTGGCGTTTTTAGAATGTAAAAAATATATGAGTTTTAAAAATTTAAAATTAGACTATACAGGTCAAGGTATTGTAAAATTAATATTTTCAAACCCAAAAAGCAAAAATGCTTTTAATTCCACAATGATTATGGAAATTAAA
This sequence comes from Candidatus Pelagibacterales bacterium, assembly GCA_002732015.1. GTDB lineage: Bacteria > Pseudomonadota > Alphaproteobacteria > TMED109 > TMED109 > JAYYAX01. Next base: position 25,452 of record PCCU01000016.1, on the reverse strand, counting down.
GATGCTCTTAAAACTCTAGATAAATCTAATAAATGTAAAGTTTTAATTTTTACAGGAGAAGGTGATGTTTTTTCTTCTGGAGCAGATCTTGCTTGGATGAAAGAGTCAAAAAATCTTAGCTTTGATGAAAATAAAAAGGAGGCGAGAAGTTTTACTAATATGTTAAGCGCAATAGATAATTTCTCAAAGCCAACAATTTCACTTGTAAATGGACATGCTTTTGGTGGAGCACTAGGAGTTATTGCTGCTAGTGATTTTTCTATTAGCACAAAAAAAAGTAAATTTTGTTTTTCAGAAGTAAAACTAGGTTTAATACCTGCTATGATAGCACCCTATATATTAAGAATAATTGGATATAAAACTACTAAACAACTTTTTTTAACAGGAGAGGTATTTAATGCTCAAAAAGCTTTAAGTATAGGTCTATTAGATGACATAATAAATATTCGGGACTATGAAAAAATAAAATCCAGTCTTATTAATGATTTACTTAATGGAGCTCCTCTAGCCCAAAGAAATATTAAAATCTTTCTGAAAAATATTAATTACAGAAAAATTGATAATCAGTTAATAAATGAAACTGCGGAGACAATTTCTAAAATTAGAGTATCAAAGGAAGCACAGGAGGGCCTTGAAGCATTTTTAGAAAAAAGAAAACCTAAATGGAAAAATAATGCTTCCTAAGCATATTAGCATTAATGAAGTAGGTGCTAGAGATGGCTTACAAAATGAAAAAATTAATATATCCGCAGAAGAAAAAGTAAAATTTATTAATCTTTTAAGTTTATGCAACTATAAATATATTGAAGTTGGATCATTTGTTTCTGCCAAGTGGGTGCCTCAGATGAAAAATAGTGATGTTGTTTATAAGAATATCATTAAAAATAAAGAAACAATATATCCATTACTAGTGCCTAATACTATTGGATTAAAAAATGCATTAGAAAGTGATGTTAAAACTATTTGTGTTTTTGCTACTGCATCAGAGTCTTTTTCAAAAAAAAATACTAATACGAGCATTGAGCAAACAAAAAAAAATATTAAAGAAATATTAAAAATAGCAATAAAGAATAATATCAAAATCAGGGCTTATATGAGTTGTGTTTTAGGGTGTCCTTATGAAGGTAAAGTAAGTTATAAAAAAACTGCAAATTTGGCAAACTTTTTAATTGATGAAGGATGCTATGAAGTTTCTTTGGGAGATACAGTTGGATATGGGACTCCCCTAGAAACACAAAAACTAATTAATGAAGTTTCCAATAAAATAAACTTTTCTAAAATAGCAATGCACCTACATGATACATACGGACAAGCTTTGGCAAATATTTATGCTAGTATGCAGATGGGCATATCAAGCTTTGATACTTCAGTAGGAGGATTAGGCGGTTGCCCTTATGCAAAAGGTGCTTCTGGGAATGTTGCGACAGAAGATGTTATATATATGCTAAATGGTATGGGAGTTGATTGTGGAGTAGATTTACAAAAAGTTTTGGTTGCTTCAAAATTTATTTATAAGATTTTAAATAGGAATATTGTAAGTAAAACAGCTTCAGCTATCCTTTCAAAACAAACTTAATAGATATGTTCGATTTAAAAATAATTAATGCAATAATTATAGATGGAACCGGTTCTTCCAGGTTTTTTGGAGAAATAGGAATTAATGGAAATTTCATTGTAGAGAGAGGAAAAAAGTTAGGAGCAAGTAAAAGTGTTTATGATGCAAATGGTCATATTCTTTGTCCAGGAATAATAGACACACATACACATTATGATGCGCAGATAACTTGGGACAGTAGCGCTTCTCCTTCGCTAGACTTAGGAGTTACAACTGCTTTAATAGGAAACTGCGGTTTTACCATAGCTCCATGTAAACCTGAACACAGAGACCTAAACATGCTTAACTTAACTAAAGTAGAAGGAATGCCATACAATACTTTAAAAAAAGGAATTGACTGGAGCTATGAAACTTACAGTGAATATCTAAACTTACTTGAAAGGAAAAAGCTAGCTATCAATATCTGTTCTTACATAGGACATTCAGCTACAAGAATATGGAGCATGGGAGAAGCAGCAATGGAAAGAGAGGCAACTGATAGTGAAATTATAGAGATGGAAAATATAGTAAAAGATGCAATGAATAAAGGAGCAATAGGTTTTTCTACATCTACTTTTGAAGGACATAATGGTGATAAAGGTAGGCCTATGCCATCTAGACTTGCTACTAATAAGGAAATTTCTAGATTAATTCAAGCAATGGCTCATAATGGCAGGGGGCTTTTTATGATAACTAAATCAAATAAAACCACTATTAAGGATATACAAAATATTATAGGAAATATAAAAAGACCTGCAATGATTGCTGCTTTATTTTATAACCCTACAAAAAAAGATTGGGCAATTAATATCCTTAATGATATAGAAAAGTCCTCGCAAAAAGGATATGAGTTTTGGGGTCAAGTATCATGTAGACCATTAACAATGGAATTTACAATGAATGAGCCATACATGCTAGAAGGACTTTCATCTTGGAAAAAATATATGACTGAAAGTGATAGCAACAATAAAATTAAAATTTTACAAGATGATAATTTTAGAAAAAAAGTAAGGAATGAAATTTATGATACAAGCAACAATAAACTATTTGTAGGTGATTGGGAAAAAGTGAAGCTAATTCAAGCTGCAAATTTGAATAATAAAAAGTTTGAAGGTATGAATATTAGAGATATTTCTGTGAAAGAAAAAAAAGATCCTTTTGACTGGTTAATAGACAATGCACTTTCTAAATATGGAATGAATGACCTTTTTATTGCAGAATTGTTAAATGCTGAAAATAATGAAGTAAAAAAACTGCTTCTTCATGATAAATCAACTGTATCTTTGTCTGATGCTGGAGCGCATTTATCTCTTCTATGCGATGCAGGTTATGGACTAGATCTTCTTGGAAAATGGTCTAGAGATTTAAATATTATTTCTCTTGAGCAGGCAGTATTTAAGCTTACTGGAAAACAAGCAGACATATGCAGAATACCTAAAAGAGGAAAGTTATTACCAGGTTATTATGCAGATATGCTTTTATTTGACCCTAAAAAAGTTGGTACTTCTAAATCTTTCAGAAAAAATGATCTACCAGGAGGATCTACAAGATTACTAGAAAAGCCCCTAGGAGTTCATGGAATTTGGGTAAATGGAACTAATTTTTTTCAGGAACAAACCCCCAACGGAAAACTTATTAGATCCTATTTACCCTAATTAAAAATATTTTTTTTTACCAAATATTTTGAGCTGATACCATTGCAAAGAGCATAGGTATGGATAGTAATGTATTTGTCCTTGAGAAAAGCATTGCTCTTTTTGCAGATCCAACCTTTTCTTCAGCCGTAGCTTCAACAATTCCTAATGCTCTTTTTTGGTTAGGCCAAATAACAAACCACACGTTAAACCACATAATAATAGCTAACCACATTCCTATTCCTATAGCAGTATTAGTTGAATTTGAGTCAACAATGCCTAATTTAAGAGCTGATAGCAGATAACCATTTAAATGTCCCAAAATTAATCCTGAAATAAGTGTAACCATAGCAGCCCATCTAAAATACCAAAGAGCAGCTGGTGCAATTACCTTTCCAATAGCAGGCTTTTGTTCATCAGGAATTTTAGGCATGTTAGGTATTTGTACAAAATTAAAATAATACAGCAAACCTATCCACATTATACCTGCTAGGACATGAATATATCGAAAAATAAATTGCAAAAAATAAATATCAAAACTGTTATTTAAAGAAAAATAGTACCCTAAAAAGCATAGTGTTAATATAACACCAGCAATTATAGTTTTATTTAAAGATGTAAGTATATTTGTCATAATTCCCCCCATTAGTGATTATACTGAAAAAAAATTAAAAATATATTAAATATTTTTTATTAACTTTTTCTTAAAATTTAGGAGTATTTCAAAATTTTTTCTTTTAATTATTAGTAAAACAACAAATAAAATCTGTTCTTTATCTAGTTGTTTGTCATGAAATATTGAGGTAGTAGAGGTATTATCACTTTTAAGTGTAAAAAAAGATTTTTTACTATTTGAAACTCTCTTTATGATATACGAGTGTATTTCATCAAAAAAAATTACAAGTCTATTTTTTAAGAATAATCTTTTTAGAATAGTTGTAGCGATTATATAGTCTCCAGGACAAGCTATAGGTTGCATGCTGGTACCAGAAACTTTAAATATCTTAAACACTTTTTAATTTAGGACAGACTATAACTAACTCTGGAGGATAAGGAGCATACTTTTTTTCCGTCTCTATATTTTTAGTTTCCCAAAAAATTTCTGTAAATTTATTAATTTTTTTTAAAAGTTCAACTCCGTGTTCTCTATTTATTTCTTGTTTGCATTTAGATGCTAGTTGCATTATAGAGTGTACTAATTCATGAATTTCTGGATGTTTAGAAATTTGTGGTTCTTTAAAATAATCGCCCCATATTGTAGCAATTTCAGCTTTTACTTCTTTAGCATGTTGCTCTTTTACTGTAACAAGTCTAGAAAGTTGAGCAATTCTATTATAGTTCATATCAGAATCTTTGATTTCATCATTAATAAGATCCATAAATCTAACTATACTCAGTGCAGAGTACTGTATGACAGAAGGATCATAAACTTTACATGGAATATCGCAGTGGGCTTGAACTGTATTTATTTTAAACATTATTTATCCTTTCATAATTAAATAATAAAAATTTTTTAAAATACAAGGATAATAATAATTTTAAACTAAATAAAGTATAATAATCGAAATTTCTTATTTATATTGATAAACAAACATGCTTTACTTTAAATAGCTTTTTTTATAGGTTCTAGAAGTATGAATTTAATAAAATTTTATTTAGCATTATTTATTATAAGCTTATCATTATCTAAATTAGCTTTTGCAACAGAAGATTTTTTAGATTATAAATTGGATATAATAGTAAACACAGATAATGATATATCAAAAAAAAATGTGGCAGAGGATGAGATTATCAAAGGGACTTTGTTTGGAAAAATAAAAAATACATCTTACAAAGCATTTAAAGAAACTACATTAGAATGTGACCTTTTAGGAAGGTCTTACAAGGGAAGGGGCTTTAGTTGTGGATTTGCTGTGGTAGAAGATTTGAATGGACTTTGTTATTTTAATAATTCAAATAGTAAAGATATCCTTATAACATCTTGGAAGTGTAGTACAACAGCTGGGCTTGACGGAGATGCATATTGCAAAGGAAAATTAAGCATCATTCAAGGCTTCGGTAAATTTGCTGGAGTTTTAGGATTTGGAGAAATTGAGATGCCTTTGGCTAAAACTTTGATATCTAATAAGCAAAGTTATCCTATGAGGCTCACAATGAAAATTAAGTATCCATCAAATATTAAAAAGAACTAAAGGTTTAATTTTGTTAGTTATAAGGTAATAAAATATTCCCATATATTCATAGGTTAATTTTTCAAAAACCTTAATGCCATCAGAAGAAGGGTAAAAAAGCAACATGTTAAAATTTACTTTTTTTGGTATTAATTTAACATCACAATTATGAGATTTAAAAGATAAATAGCTTCTTAGCCTATGATAATCTCCTGTTATTAATAAGAAAGGACCTTTTTCTTGTTTGCAAAAACTTTCTAAGTTCTTCGCGCTTTCATATGTATTTTTACTATTTTGCTCAATTATACTATTCGATAATTTTAAATAGTCTCTAATTACTGCAGCCTCAGATAAAATTTGTGACCCTGTTAAACCCCCTGATATTACTAAAGGTACAAATAGTTTATCGGAATAGCTTTTTCCTAACAATGTTCTATTTACAGAATTGCTACTGGGTCTCCAATTTTCTGATAAATCTTTTTCTATGCCTGCAGTTAAAACAATCACCGATTTAATGTTATTCTGATTATTTTCATTAATAGTTTTTACTAAATTAATTAGAGGGAAACTTAAAATAAAAGAAGAAATAGGCATGCTAAAAATCATAAGAAAAAGTAAGCTGTAAAAGTAAATTTTTATTTTATTTTTTGGCCTTGAAGAAACTAACCCTAAAAAGAATATTAAGGTAACAACCGTTATGGGAGTGAAAAATATGATTGCTATTTCTTTCATTTTTTTTTATTTAGTTAGCATAAAAATTATTTCTAAAGTTATGAGAATTTATAGTATTGCTTCATATATATTTACCGCATTCTTATATTCAATTTTTACAGGATTATTTATAAGTAGTCTTTCTTGTTTCATTGCATCTTCTGCCAATTTAGGAATATCATTATGATTTACTCCAACTTCTTTTAGCTTGTTAGGAATTTTTAAGTCTCTAATGAGGTTATCTATTCCATCAATAAAATCATTTATATGAATTTTTTTATTTTTCAATTCAGGAATACATAGACCTGCTATTTCTAAATACATAGATTCTGCAAAGTTGGCATTGAATTTAATTACTTCAGTAAGCACCAATGAATTAGAAAGGCCATGTGGCACCTTAAATAACGCTCCTACTGGATACGCCAACGCATGAACACCAGCACACGGAGCATTGGTAAAAGCCATGCCAGCCAAAGTTGACCCAAGCAACATACTTTCCCTAGCTTTAATATTATTTGGCTCTCTATGTACTATTTTGATATTTTTACCTAATAAATACAAGGCTTCTTTGGCCAAGGAGTCTGATATAGGATTTTTTTTAAGTTTTGTAGTGTAGGCTTCTATAGCATGAACCATTGCATCTATTCCAGAGTACGCAGTAATTGTATTGGGTAAGTTGAGAGTCAAATTGGCATCTAATATCACATGATCGGCATATAGTAATGGATCAACTATCCCCATTTTTTGTTCACTTTCTAAAGTAAAAATAGCAATATTAGTAACCTCTGATCCAGTACCTGCTGTAGTGGGAATTTGGATTAATGGCATTCTTTTTAGTGTTAATTTTCCTACTCCATAACAATCCTTAATATTTTTATCGTTAATAGCAAAATATGATACAGCTTTAGCCACGTCCATAGAACTTCCTCCACCAAGACCTATAATAGCATCACATTTCTTTTTTTTCGCAATGTAAACTGCATCAAAAATATTTTTTTCTGGGGGGTCTGCTTTTACTTCATCAAAAATACTGGCATCAATATTCTTTTTGCTGAAAATATTTTCTAATATTTTTACATAACCTTGCTCTTTAATCCCAGAATCAGTAATTACTAATGGCTTAAAAATTTGATTTTTTAAACATATATTCGATAATTCATTAATTTTTCCAGGCCCTGATATTATATTTGGCACTGAGTTAAAGTTAAATGTATTCATAGTAGCCTATAATAATAAAATTATCATAGCATATGATTAAAATAAAAGAAATAAATCATAGTTAGGTTAAGATATACTAATGTTTTAAAATATAGTAAATGTTTTGCTCCAGTGGTGTAACAGGATAGCATACGAGTCTTCGAAACTTGTGGTTAGAGTTCAAATCTCTACTGGAGCACTTTGACTATATTAAAAATTATCTTGAACTCATTCTACCTAGTCTATGAAATAGCAAACTAATCTTAGACTGCTCTTTAGAGTCTAAGTTTTTATTGTTTTTTATATAATAATCTAAAGTTTTTTTTAATAAATCAATGTCTGCTTGAGCAAATACTCCTCCTTTTACTCGCTGTGAATTATTTTCTAGTTTATCATTACTCATTAAATTGTTCCGTTTCTGTAGACTCTTTCATAGCAACAGTAGAACTTCTTCCAGAAGATATTACTTCCGCTACTTTATCAAAATAACTAACGCCTACCTCTCTTTGATGTTTTGTGGCAGTATATCCATCATTTTCTTTAGAAAACTCTTCCTGTTGAAGTGTTGCATATGCTGACATTCCCGTCTCTGAATAAGCCTTTGCAAGATTAAATGTTGATAGATTAAGGTTATGAAACCCTGCTAAAGTAATAAACTGAAACTTATAACCCATAGAACCAAGCTCTTTCTGAAACTTACTAATTTGAGAGTCATCTAAATGCTTTTTCCAGTTAAAAGATGGTGAACAATTGTAAGCTAAAAGCTTTTCAGGATATTCTTTTTTAATAGCTTCTGCAAAAATTTTTGCTTCTTCAATATCAGGTTTCTCAGTTTCACACCATATTAAATCAGCATATTTACTATATGCTAATCCCCTTGCTACTGCACACTCAAGTCCACCTGTTATTCTATAAAAGCCTTCTTCAGTTCTTTCACCAGTTAAAAACTTTTTATCTCTTTCATCTACATCACTGGTGAGAAGTTTTGCAGCATTAGCATCAGTCCTTGCCATAATTATTGTTGGTACATTTAAAACATCACTAGCTAAGCGGGCAGAATTTAAGGTTCTTTCAAAAGTTGACGTGGGTACTAAGACCTTTCCTCCTAAATGGCCACACTTTTTTTCAGAAGAAAGCTGATCTTCAAAGTGAACACCTGATGCTCCTACTTCTATCATATTTTTCATTAATTCAAAAACATTCAAAGGGCCTCCAAAACCAGCTTCAGCATCTGCTATAATAGGCAGAAAATAATCAACCTCACTATTAGAAGAATTATCAGACTTTTCCATATGTTGTATTAGGTCAGCTCTATGAAATGCTCTATTTATTCTATCTACAATTTTTGGAACACTATTTACGGGGTATAAACTTTGGTCAGGATACATGTTTCCTGAAAGGTTTGCATCTGCTGCTACTTGCCAACCTGAAACGTATACTGCTTTTAGGCCAGCTTTTGCTTGTTGAACTGCCATATTGCCAGTGTATGTTCCTAAAGTGTTAATGTAAGGCTCTGTTGATAATAAATTCCAAAGTTTTTTTGAACCTTTATCTGCTAACGTATATTCAATTTTGATTGACCCACTAATTTTTTTTACATCTTCAGCAGTGTAATCTCTACTAATATTTTTCCATCTACTAGTTTTCCATTGCTTTGTTTCACAAAGTTGGTCCTGTTTACTCTTTATTACAGCGTTTTTATCAATTAACATATATTTTCCTTAAAAATTAATATTTCCTTTTTTTAATGAAAAACTTCAAATTGTCAACATTCTAATATAAAGCTTAAGTTAAACAGTATTCAAATAATATTTAGTAATGACAATAACAACTATTGTTAATATTATAAAACCATATGTTATTAGAAATGATTTCAATTTAAGCTCTGAACAAATATCATGTTTCTTTATTATAGTATTATTTTAAAAAAAAAATCTATTCAATTTTTATTTAAAGATTTACAACAATCTTATAAAAAAATTCATATTATTATATCTTTTATTAATTTAAAGAAATTTCGTTGTTTAGAAATCAAGATTGCTTTGCAGTATTATTTAGATAAAAATAACGAAAAACTTAATCTTTTTTCAATTAAGGATTTTTTAAAAGTACAAGAATTTAATGTTTTAATTAAAATTTTTACCAAAAAAATGAAATGCATGGCTAACTATTTTAAAAAAATTATTTTAATAGAATCATCTTATAATTTTATATTATATTCATTTATTCAGGATAGGTTAAAAGTTAAAAAATTTTTTATTAGGGCTTTTTTTTTAAATATGAAGAGTTATTTTATAAAAATGAAAAACTATCTTAATAATTTTTTTTTCTTTTAATTTTTTTTAACAGTATATTTATATCTTTTAAAACATATGGGACTCAAAATAATTACTTAATGGTATTTGCTCCAGCTAGCTTAAAAGATAGTTTGAGTGAAGTATTACATATGTATAAAAAAAATAAGAATATAAATATTAAAGAAGTATACTTAGGCACAGCTCAATTAGCACAACAAATTAAAAATGGGGCTGAACCAGACTTTTTTATCTCAGCCAATATGGAATGGATGAGGCATTTAGAAAAAAGAGAACTTGTTCTTAGTGATTTTACGTTCATTCTATTAAGTAATTCTCTAGTAGCAATTACCAACGATAAAAATTTAAATAAACATAGCCCTAATTATTTTAATAACGTAAGAAAAACATTTTTAAATACAAATACAAGAATTTCACTTGCAATGGTTGACGCTGTTCCAGCAGGAATTTACGCAAAAGAATTTTTTCAAAATATTGGAATATGGGAGAAAATAAAGTATAACGTAGCAAATAGCCCTAATGTTAGAGCAGCCCTTAGTTTTGTATCAAGAGGTGACTTAGAATATGGAGTAGTTTACAAGTCTGATGCCTTAGTAGATAAAAAAGTGAAGATTATTTATGAGTTAGATACTTCTTTATATACTAAAGTTCAGTACCCTATTACTATATTGAATAAAGAAAATGATACCATGCTACTTTATAACTTTCTAAAGCAAAAAAAAACCATGTCAATTTTCAAAAAATGGGGATTTATAGTAACCCATGATTAATTTTACAGATGAAGAAATTACTGTTATTTTGATATCTCTTAAAATAGCATCTATAGCCTCTATATTTAGTCTTCCATTCGGGATTTTTACTGGTTTTATATTGGCAAGAAAGTCGTTTCCACTAAAAAAGCTTTTAGTAAGCCTTGTCAATTTACCTTTAATATTACCTCCAGTTGTTACTGGTTATTTGCTATTGATTTTTTTTGGTAAAAATGGATATGCGGGTAAGTTTTTATTACAACATTTTGATTTTACTTTTGCATTTAAGTGGACAGGTGCTGCTTTAGCATGCGCTATAATGGGTTTTCCACTTATGGTTAGGTCTATTAAGCTTGCAATTGAAATGATTGATAAGAAAATAGAAGATGCCGCTAGAACGTTGGGAGCTACTCCTCTAAAAGTTTTTTTTACTATAACATTGCCTATTGCTTTACCTGGAATTATTGTTGGAACCACTTTAAGTTTTGCAAGGTCTTTGGGAGAGTTTGGAGCAACAATCACGTTTGTATCAAATATCCCAGGAGAAACTCAAACAATTTCTGCAGCTATATATACATTTTTGCAGATACCTAATGGAGAGGCAATGGCTTTAAGGTTAACTTTTATATCAATTGTTATTTCCATTCTAGCAATATTAATTTCTGAAATAATTTTAGAAAAATTATTAAAAACTAACAGAAAACGATGAACAATATTATTAATGTTAAAAAGAAGCTAGGTGATTTTAAACTNAACGTAAAACTTAANTTAGAGGACGGNATAAATTGTTTTTTTGGCCCCTCAGGTTCAGGTAAAACNTCCATAATTAATTGNATAGCTGGACTTATAAAACCAGATTATGCNGAGATTATNATCAANAATGTAGTGTTAAATAGTTCCAAAGACAATTACTTTTGTCCAATACATAAAAGAAATATTGGTTACGTCTTTCAAGACTCCAGACTATTTCCTCATCTTAATGTAAAAAAAAATCTTACCTACGGAGGATTTTTATCAAAAGATATTAAAAAAAACTTTAATACCAATGATATAATAAACTTGTTAAAGCTTGGTGAATTAATAAATAGATATCCTTATAATTTATCAGGTGGAGAGAAGCAGAGAGTAGCAATAGGGAGAGCCCTTTTATCGCAACCAAAACTTATAATAATGGATGAACCATTAGCATCTCTTGACCATTCGAAAAGAAACGAATTGCTTAGTTACATAGCAAAAGTATATTTAAAATTTAAAATACCTATTATTTATGTTTCGCATTCTTCTACAGAAACATTTTTATTGGGGCATAAAATAAACTTTATTAACAATGGCAGACTAGTTTATGCAGGAAAAAAAATCGATGCTTTTAATTATTTTAATAAAAATTATTTAGCTAATAAGTTAGATAATTTTTTTCAAGGGAAAGTTGCCCATGTAAATAAAAAAAATAATTTGACTAAAATAAATATTGAAAATCAATCGCTGACCGTTTTTACAAAAAAATTTAAAATAGAAGAAGAGGTTCTTGTGAGAATTAGTGCCTCAGATTTAATAATTTGTAAGAGTCTTCCAAAGGAAATTAGTGCGCTAAATTATTTAAAACTCAAGTTAACCCTTATGAAGATAGATAATAATTTAGTTATTTTATATTTCAAATTCAATTCAGGTTTACTAAAGGCACATATCACAAAAATATCCCTTGAAAATTTAAAATTGAAAAAGAATGATTATTATTTTATTTTAATTAAAGCGATAAATATAAATGAAGTACTAAGTTTTAACTTAACCTAACTTTTTCTCCTAAAAACGAATTGACAAATTGTATTTAGTGATACGTTAAAATCATTTTTTGGAAGTTTATCTAATATTTCACTTGCTTTTTTTGCATACGACTCTGCAAAAGCTTTTGCTTCACTCAAGCAACTGTATTTTGAAATTATATCTAAAGCTACTTTTAGATCATTTTTTTCTTGGTTTAGATCTTCAATTACTTTTTTCCAAAAAGCTTTCTCTTTATCGTTAGACCTGCTGTAGGCAATTAGAATAGGAAGCGTAACTTTTCCTTCTTTAAAATCATCTCCAATTTTTTTTCCAAAATTATTAGAAGAAATATCATAATCTAAAACATCATCTAAAATTTGAAATGCTATACCTAAATAATTTCCAAATAAGCTTAAATGATTTATTGTATCTTGTTTTTGTTTGGTAATTATCCCACCTAAGACTGCAGCAGCAGAAAATAAACCAGCAGTTTTTCCTTCTATTACTTTAAGATATTTTTCTTTAGTACTGTCTAAGTTATTAGTAAGACTGAGTTGCATTACTTCACCTTTTGCCAAAGATTGTGAGGCATTTGCAATAGTTTTCATAACTAAAAAATCAGCATCATTAACCATAATCTGAAAGGACTTACTAAATAGATAATCTCCAACAAGAATACTAGACTTATTGCCCCACAAATTGTTAGCAGTTGGGTTTCCTCTTCTAAGTTTGCTTTCATCTACTACATCATCATGTAAAATTGAAGCCATGTGGATTAGTTCAATACACGACGCAAGTTCTATGTGCCTGTCTCCAAAATGATACCCAAACATTTTCGCAAACAACAAAGTAAGCGAAGGTCTTATTCGTTTTCCTCCAGATTTTAAAAGGTGCTCTGATATGATAGGTATTAAAGGAACATCTGATTTTAGTTTAGCAATAATAAATTTATTTACCTTATTTATATCTTCCTTGACTATTTCATAAGGCGATTTATCAAATTTATTATCAAATTTTTGGTGTAAAGGAGATTTTTTATTTTTTAAATTAAATTTTAACAAAATAATACTTTATAAAAGATGAAATAAAATACCAAACAACTATAAGATATAACTTTATTTTTAAATGTCACTATAATATTATTAAAAATAATTATTTTAGTTACTATTTTATAAATTTCATTTAAATTAATATAAAAAATAAAGGAAGAGTATTGTTTTTTTCTAAAACCCCAGTTGTAGCATTAATTAAGCTATCAGGTATTATTTCACCTGAAGGAAGAATAGGAAGTAAGAATAATTTAAATTTAAATGATTTATCAGATTCGTTAACAAAAGCGTTTTCTTTTAAAAATGTTAAAGCTGTAGCTCTTTTGATAAATTCTCCAGGAGGCTCTCCAGTTCAATCAAGTCTAATTTCTAATAGAATAAGAGAACTGTCACTAGAGAAAGATATGCCTGTTTATTGCTTCATTGAAGACGTGGCGGCATCTGGAGGATACTGGTTAAGTTGTGCGGCTGATAAAATATATGCTATTGAAAGTTCGATAGTTGGCAGTATAGGAGTTATTTCTGCAGGTTTTGGTGCAGTAGAAGCTATTAAAAAAATAGGTATTGAGAGAAGAGTGTATACAGAAGGTAAAAACAAAGGAATGCTTGATCCTTTTTTACCAGAACGACAAGAAGATATAGACCAAATTAAAAGTATACAAAAAGACCTACATTCTCAATTTATTGATTGGATCAAGATGAGACGTGGAAAAAGAATAAAAGTATCTGATGAAAAAGTATTTAATGCTGGTATTTGGAGTGGCAGGAAAGCTAAGGAATTAGGCTTAGTTGATGATATAGGAGACTATTATACAGTTATGAAAAAGAAATTTGGCAAAGATGTCAAATTCAAAGATTTTTCAAAAAAACAATCCTGGTTTAAGCAAAAGTTTTTTTCAAATAGTAGAGGCGATGATATGGTAGAGAGTGTAATGAAATGCATAGACGAAAAGATAATTTGGTCTAAATATGGGTTGTAGATTTTTAAAAAATTAATTAATTGATTGCTTTCTAAAAATGTTTGGGTTCAGTTTTCCTAAAATAATACTTCTTGTTTTCATCATATTTGTAGTATGGCAAGTTTTTAGAATATTTGAAAAAAAAAATAAACTAAAAAATAACCTAAGTAGCAGTGATGAAAGAGAAAATGATAGCTACGAGTCACTTGTAGAGTGTAAAAACTGTGGAAACTTTTATAGTCTACATGAAAGAAAAATTTGCCCTGTATGCGGAGAAAAAAACTAAGTAAATGAATAAAAAAAATAAAAATAAACTTAGTTTTGAGAATATAATCTCTAAGTTGCAGGAATTCTGGCAGAGCAAAGGTTGTATACTAATGCAACCTATAGATATGGAAGTAGGTGCTGGAACATTTCATCCGGCAACTTTATTGAGAAGTTTAGGTAGAAAAGATTGGAAATGTGCCTATGTGCAAAGTTGTCGTAGGCCTACTGATGGACGTTATGGAGAAAATCCTAATAGAATGCAACAATATTATCAGTTTCAGGTTTTACTTAAACCATCACCGGAAAATATGAAACAGCTTTATATAGAAAGTTTGCTTTATTTGGGAATAGAAGGAAACAAAAATGATATTAGATTTGTAGAAGACGATTGGGAAAGTCCTACTTTAGGAGCTTGGGGCTTAGGATGGGAAGTTTGGTGTAATGGAATGGAAATTACTCAATTTACATACTTTCAACAAGTTGGTGGTATAGACTGTAATCCAATAAGCGGTGAAATAACATATGGATTGGAGAGACTGGCAATGTTTATTCAAAAAAAAGAGTCAATATTTGAATTAGATTGGAGTGATAAAGGAGTCACATACAAAGATGTGTGTTTAAAAAATGAAATTGAACAATCTTTTTATAATTTTGCTTTTGCAAATGTTGATTTTCTTAAAAAACAATTTTCTTTTGCAGAGTCGGAAGCAAAGAATTTAATAACAGAAAAATTAGTCTATCCATCATATGAAAAATGTATAAAGGCTAGTCATTTTTTTAACCTATTAGATGCAAGGGGAGTTTTAAGTGTATCAGAAAGGGCAGAGTATATAAAAAGAGTAAGAGATATTGCTAAATTATGTTGTGAACAATATAGTCTCTCTCTGAGGGAAAAAAATGTCTGACTTCCTGTTAGAGTTCTATAGTGAAGAGATGCCAGCATCTTTTTTAGAAGATTCTGCTAATAATATTAAAAAATTGCTGAAAAACGCATTCTTGAAAGAAAATATCTATACACAGAAGGAATATTGCTTTTTTACTCCCAAAAGAATTACTTTAATTTTTTACGACGTGAGATTAGAGTCGAAAAATACTAAAGATTTAATTAAAGGACCTAGTTATGGTTCACCTGATAAAGCAATAATAGGATTTGCCAGGTCGTATGATACGGTTAAGGAAAAATTAATAGTTAGAGAAACTGATAGAGGAAAATATTATTTTTTTAAAAATAATATTAAACCAAATATATTAAATTTGTTAACCTCAATTTTGGAAGCAGAATTAAAAAGAGTCACATGGAAAAAGTCAATGAAGTGGGCAAATCACAACTTAAGGTGGGCAAGGCCACTTAAAAATATTTTATGTCTTTTTAACAACAAAAAAGTAGCTTTTAGATTAGAGCATCTAAATTCTACTGACTCTACTGTAAAAGAAGGTTTGTTAGTTGAAAAGAAGTATAAAGTAAAATCAGTTCAACATTATTTAGACTTAATGAAAGAATTCAATGTGATGATTAATCAAAGGGAAAGAGAAAAAAGAATAATAAGTGAAGGAAGAATTCTTGTTGAAAAAAAAGAATTAGCTATGCACAAAGATGAAAAACTACTAAGAGAAGTATGTAATCTTGTAGAAAAACCATATTTATTTTTGGCAAAATTTAGAGAAGATTATCTGAGTCTTCCAGAAGAAATTTTAATAACTACAATGAAAAAAAATCAAAAATATTTTCCCCTTTATAATTCAAAAAATAGACTATCAAATCACTTTTTATTAGTTAGTAATATTAAACCATCTGATAAAGGCCAAAACATCATAGAAGGGAATCAAAGAGTTGTAAATGCAAGGCTAGAAGATGCTGCATTTTTTTGGAATAGAGATACAAAACATAACTTTGACGATTATTTTAAAAAATTAAACAAAGTTATTTTTCATAACGAATTAGGAACCATGCAAGATAAAGTTTTTAGGTTGAAAAAACTAGCAGAGTTCTTGTTAAATATTTTGAAGGTCAGTAAAAAAGATAAAACTGATTTAATGCATGCTATTGATTTACTAAAAAATGATTTAGTTACTGAAGTGGTAAAAGAGTTTCCTGAGTTGCAAGGAGTAATGGGTTCTTATTATGCAAAAAAAGCCAATTATAACTCTAATGTATCGCATGCAATTTATGATCAATATAAACCTTTAGGACCAAGTGATAAATTACCCTATACAAAGTTAGGTAAATTAGTTTCATTAATTGATAAAATTGATAATTTAGTAGGTTTTTTTATTATAGGAAGACAGCCAACAAGCTCAAAAGACCCACTTGCTTTGAGAAGAACTGCCTTAGGAATTATTAGAATTATAGTGGAGGGAAAAATAGACTTAAACTTATCTGATATTATTTTAAAATCAATAAATAGTTATAAGGATACAGGTTTTTCTGCAAAATTAAGTAATTTAAAAAATTATGATAACATCAAAAATACACTTCTACATTTTATTATAGAGAGGTATGAAAATCTTGTAAAAGATAATAAGGTATACAATGATAATTATTTTAGAAGTATAAAAGTTGATTTACTCAAAATAAATTTTTTGAAAATTAATGATAACTTAAATTTTTTAAATAATTTTCTTAATTCAAAAAAGGGTTTAAAACTTTTAAAAGCTATAAAAAGAGTAGTAAATATAATAGATTCTGAAAAATTAAATTATAAAAAAAATAAAATTAGCAATCCCAACATTATGCTTTTTAATAAAAGAGAAGAACATGAGTTATATGACTTAGTAAATAAACATGCAGATGGCGAGATACTTGACTCTGAAACATTGATGAAAAATCTAATGTATCTAATAAAACCAATAGAAAACTTCTTTGACAATGTACAGATAAATCATCAAAATACTCAATTAAAAAAAAACAGATTAGAACTTTTATTTTATGTTAATAATAAAATTAATCAAAATATTAATTTTATTAATCTGATTAAAAGGAATTAGATAATGGGCAAATGGGTATATAATTTTGGATTTGGAAAGGCAGAGGGTAATGCTGAGATGAGAAATTTGCTTGGAGGCAAGGGAGCTAACTTAGCTGAAATGAACAAATTAGGTTTAGCTGTTCCTCCAGGATTTACAATATCTACAGAAGTTTGTCACTACTATTATAATAATGAAAAACAATATCCTAAAGAGCTTATAGAACAAGTAAATAGTTCCATAAAAGAAATGGAAGATAATTTAAATTTTAATTTTGGAGGTAATGAGTATCCTTTATTAGTATCTGTTAGGTCGGGAAGTAGGGCTTCAATGCCAGGTATGATGGATACTGTTTTAAATTTAGGGTTAAATGATGTTACTGTGAATGCTTTAGCCATTGCAAGCAAAGATGAAAGGTTTGCTTATGATAGCTACAGAAGATTTATTCAAATGTATTCTGACATAGTTTTGGGAGTTGCTCATGAAGATTTTGAAGAATTATTAGAAGCAGAGAAATTGTCTAATGGAATGATCTTAGATACTGAGCTAGGAACAGAAAATATGAAATCCTTAGTAAAAAAGTATAAAGATTTAGTGAAAACTGTTACTAAGGAAGACTTTCCGCAAGAACCAAAATCCCAACTCTGGGGTGCAATTTCAGCAGTCTTTGAGAGTTGGAGAAATCAAAGAGCTATTACTTATAGAAAATTAAATGATATACCAGAAGAATGGGGTACTGCGGTAAATGTTCAGGCTATGGTTTTTGGTAATATGGGAAACGATTGTTGTACAGGAGTTGCATTTACTAGAAATCCATCGACTGGAGAAGCAGAGGTATATGGAGAATATTTAATAAATGCTCAAGGGGAAGATGTGGTTGCCGGTATAAGAACTCCAGAACCTTTAAGTAAAAAATCAGTAAACAAAGAAATTTCTAATAGTGATAATTCTATGGAGTCAATAATGCCAAGTCTATACGAAGAATTAATTGGTGTTTTTAAAAAACTTGAATCTCATTATTTAGATATGCAAGATGTAGAGTTTACAATTCAAAAAAATAAATTATGGATACTTCAAACAAGAAATGGAAAAAGAACTACAAGTGCTGCTATTAAAATTGCAGTAGATTTAGTGAAAGAGAGAGTTATATCAAAAAAAGAGGCTTTAAAAAGAATTAACCCAGAAACCTTAGAGCAACTCTTGCATCCTACTCTAGATCCAAATGCTGAAAAAGTAGTTTTAACAAAAGGATTACCAGCATCACCAGGAGCAGCTTCAGGTAAAATAGTGTTTAGTGCAGATGAAGCAGAAAATCTTGCAAAAGCAGAAGAAAATGTAATTTTAGTCAGGACTGAAACAAGTCCAGAAGATATTCATGGTATGCATGCAGCTAAAGGTATTCTTACTGGTAGAGGAGGTATGACTAGCCATGCAGCAGTAGTTGCTAGAGGAATGGGGAGGCCATGTGTATCAGGAGCATCAGAAATATTTATAGATGAAATTAATAAAACTTTAAAAGTAAAAGATAAGGTAATTAATTCTCATGAAATTATTACAATAAATGGTTCTACGGGAGAAGTTATTTTAGGAAAAATATCCACAGTTGAACCAGAGTTATCCAATAATTTTAATATAATAATGGAATGGGCCAATGAAGTTAAGTGTCTGTCTGTAAGAACTAATGCCGAAACTCCTGAGGATGTAAAAATAGCAAAAAGATTTGGTGCCGAGGGCATTGGGTTATGTAGAACGGAACATATGTTTTTTGATAGTCAAAGAATAAAATTTATGAGAGAGATGATATTAGCTAATACGGAAGATGAGAGAAAAAAAGCACTTGAAAAATTAGAGCCTTATCAAAAAAAAGATTTTAAAGATATTTTTAAAATTATGAAAGAGTTACCTGTTACAATCAGATTGCTTGATCCGCCACTACATGAATTTCTTCCAAAATTAGAGGATAATAATACTGAATTACTTAAAGCTGCTTCTATGACGGAAACAGAACTAAAAAATAGATTAGAACAATTACAAGAGCTCAACCCGATGTTAGGTCATAGAGGATCAAGGTTAGGAATCACATTTCCTGAAATATATGAGATGCAAGCTAAAGCTATTTTGGAAGCTGGCTTAGAGCTTTTTAAGGAATCTGGTGTTAAAGTAAATATTGAAATAATGATACCATTAATATTTTCTTCAAAAGAATTGGAATTGATTAAAGAAAACATATTAAAAGTATCTCAAAAAATTTTAGAAAAAGAAGACCTCCTTCCTGAGTTTATAATAGGAACTATGATAGAGTTACCAAGGGCTGCTTTAGTGGCAGATGAGATAGCTAAAGAAGCTGATTTTTTTAGTTTTGGAACTAATGATCTTACACAAACCACTTTTGGTATTAGTAGAGATGATGCAGGAAGGTTTCTTGAAACTTATATAGAAAAAAATATTTTAGATAATGACCCTTTTGTATCTATTGATCAATCTGGAGTAGGCGCTTTAATAGAGTTAGCAAAAGTAAAATCTAGAGAAATAAATAAAAAGATTAAATTAGGCATTTGTGGAGAGCATGGTGGAGATCCTAATTCTGTGAGATTTTGTAATAAAATAGGTTTAGATTATGTTTCATGTTCGCCATATAGAATACCAATAGCAAAGTTAGCAGCAGCGCAAGCTGTCATAGATGATGTTTCTAAATAACTTTAAATCTAAAATTAATTTTATCTAAAGCAAGTATCTTATCTTTTTTAGCACTATCAACTTTTAACAAAGCCAATCCATATTTTTCTTCATGAGATTTCATAACTCCTATTTTTTGTTTTTCAGAAAATAATTCTGTATTAATTTCGGGAAAAATACCATCAACTAACATTATGGTTTTTAATAAATATTTGATTTTTCCTCTGTAGTTTTGTCTTGAGGTATTTTCTTGTCCTATATAGCAGCCTTTATTAAAAGATATAGCATTTAATTTATCAAAGTTAAAATTTAGTATAAAGCTTTTTTCTTTTTCTAGATCAATTGAAGAGTCAGGTATAGAGTTTTTTATTCTTTCCAAATTTAATAATTTACTAGAACTATCTAGATTTATATTATAGGGAAGGCTTTTAATATTTTTTTTATTTACCCATATTCTTACTAAATACCTTGCTTTCCTTGGATCAGAGAAAATGAAAAAATTATTATCTTTAATTATTTTATACTTACTTAAATCTGTCATAACACTAGCTGGCAAGTCATTATATAAAATGCAAAATGTATTGATATCTTTAGCAATACTAATACTTAGGGTTTGTCTAAGGTCATATTTAGAAATTAACTTTATTATTTCATCAACACTTTGACTATTTACCTCTATTAAAAAAAAATCTTTATCCTTTAAAATAATAAAGTCTTCTAAATATTTTCCTTGTGGTGTAAGCATCGCACTATATAAAGCTTGATTATTCTGTAACAATTGAATATCGTTAGTAACAAGATTTTGGAAAAAACTTTCTAGGTTTTTCCCTTTAATCTTAATTATTTTAGTTTTAAAATTCATAATTAGTTATCTAGTGCGAATTATATTTATAGACAATAGTATAAACTTTACTGCAAGTTCTTTAAATTTAAAAGCACTAGATTCATTGCAAAAAATATTAATTAATTTTTCTTTAGAACTGGCAAGAAACAATCATGAAATAATATTTTATAATAAAATAGAAAAAGATAAAAAAGAAGAAGGGGTATCTTGGAAACAGATTAAAAACTTAAAATCTGATTCTTCAGATATTTTGATTGCAGTACAAGATATTGATCTTCTTGAATATAAAATAAAGTCTAAAATAAAATTTTTATTATTACATTATAAAATTGATAATCAAATAAATAAAGATACGTTGATAAAAATTTTTAAACAAAAAATTTGTTTGTTATATACCAATAATTATGTTGTGAATGCTCTCCCGAAGAATTATCAATATGTTCCTAAAGTACACTTAAAAATAGGAGTAGATAAAAGTTTCATAGAATCTAGAAATGTAGGCCTAAATAACTCTAATGTATTTGTCACAACTCACCCACTAAAAGGTATAGATTGGTTGGTAGAATTGTGGCTGGAGTTAATTCATCATAAATTACCATGGGTAGAACTGCATATTTATTCAAAACTTTTGGGAAGTAATATAAGTACAAATAATTTAAAGATAAGAAATATTAAGCTTACTCTTGAATTAAATAAAGGAACAGGTATTTGTGTTAAAGAACCATTACCTCAAGAAAAGTTTATTTCTCAATTAACACAATATAAATTACATTTGTGTCCTAGTTTAGATAACGATATACAATACCTAAGTATTTTGGAAAGTCAGGCGTTTGGTGTTCCAGTTATAGCTAGAGAGACAGCTACTATTTATGATTGTATTTATCATAATGAAACAGGTTATATTGTAAAAGATAAAAAAACCTTTGCTAAAAGAATTATTCAAGTATTAAGCGATAATAAACTTTTTTTAACTTTGCGGAATAACTCTAAATTAAATAATTATATTATACCATGGGAGGATGTAGTGAAAAATTTCGAAAGGAAAGTTAGTGAAAGTACTTTTTATAGGTAATACCAGATTAGGAGATGCTATTTTATCAACACCTATCTTAAATTATTACAATAAAAAAAATTGTAAGATTACGATAATTTGTAGCTCTTTATCAAAAAATATTTATTCTAGTTTCTCTTCTGTAAAAAGAGTAATAACACTTAATAAAAAAAAAAGAGGATTACACTGGTTAGAAGCATATAATTTGTTAGAACCTGTAAAATGGGACTTAGTTATAGATTTAAGAAACTCCTTATTAAGTAGAATTATAAGAAAGAAATCCATAATCAGGTATAATGATAGAGGCAATGAAATTCATAAGGTTGAAAGCTATTGTAATTTAGTTAATTTGAAAAAGGGTCGCTCACCTTTCATTCCATCAAATAAATCTAATAGAAAAATAGTAATAAATTTAATAAATAAAATTAAAATAGAATCTCCAATTTTAGTTATTGCTCCAATAACAAATTGGAAAAGAAAAAATTGGCCATTACAAAATTATAAAAAATTAATAAAGAAGTTAATGAGAAAAGAAAACAAATATTTTTCTTCAGTTATTTTATTAGGTAGTCGAGATGAAAGCATTCATTGTGAGGAATTAAAAAAATCTCTTAATAATTTAGCTGTATTTAATTTAGCAGGTAAACTTCAAGTTTTAGAAATTTATGAGTTATTTAAATTATGTAGCTTTTTTATCGGAAATGACTCAGGCCTAACACATCTAGCAGCAGCTTCTAATGTAAAAAACCTTGCTCTTTTTGGCCCTAGTAAAAGTACAATTTATAGGCCTTGGGGAAAAAATAGTCATTTTATAAGAACTCCTGAAACTTACAGTCAATTAGTTGAAGTAAAAGGGTATGACAGATTTGATGATAGTTCGTTAATGAAAAGCTTAAAAGTTCAAGATGTATTTAATGCCTGTTTGCAAATAATCTCTTAAAAACTAATTATTGCTTTGTATGTTTATTCTCATTACTTTTTTTCTTTCTGGCTTAAATTTTAATAAATCTATATTAAGTAATCCGTTTTCGAAAAAAGCATTATCTACTTTAACATTCTTTGCAAGTTGAAATTTTTTTTGAAAAGCTCTATTTGCTATTCCTTTATACAAATATTCATTTTTATCAAAGTTAGGAGTAAGAATACTTCTTATAACTAAAATATTCTCCTCAAGAAGAATTTCGACATTATTTTTTGAAAACCCTGCAAGTGCTAGAGTAATTCTATAATTATTTTCATCTAATTTTAATATATTATAATGAGGATAACTAGAGTTTGTACTTTTAGACAATGAAGACTTTAGCAATCTATTAAAGTTTTCAAGGTCTATAGTTGCATGAAAAAGATAACTTAAATCAAGAGGCATAAAAAACCTTGTACTTTTTAATTGTAAATATTTTTAGCTGACGGAAATTTACCATTTAAAACTTCATTTTTATATTTTTTTATAGCTTCATCTATATCACTGTATAAATTAGCATATTTTTTTACAAATTTTGGTGTAAATGTGTCAGATAATCCTAGCATATCCGCAGTTACTAGAATTTGTCCATCACAATATTTTCCTGCACCTATACCTATTGTAGGTGCAGATACACTGCTCGTAATTTTTTTGCCTAAACTTTCTTTGACGGCTTCTACTACTATTGAAAAAACTCCTGCAGAAGAAATACTTTTAGCATCTGTAATAATTTTTTTTACCTCTAAAGATGAGTGTCCTTGGGAAATAAACTTTCCTTTAATATTAATTCTTTGAGGCATAAGACCAATATGCCCCATTACAGGAATACCTCTTTCTACTAAATAGTGAATCGTATCTGCTAATTCTATTCCTCCTTCAAGTTTCACGGCGCTTGCTCCAGTTTTAGATAAAATTTCTGTTGACACTTTAAAAGCTCTTTTTTTTGAATTTTCATAAGTGCCAAAGGGTAGATCTATAACTACTAAAGCTCTTTTAGTACTATTAACCACTGCTTTTCCATGTTCTATCATCATTTGTTTAGTAACTGAGAGTGTATTTTTTTGACCGTAGATAACCATTCCCATTGAGTCTCCTACTAGAATGATATCTGCGTATTTGTCAGCTATTTTTGCAAACTGAGCAGTATAACAAGATAACGAAACTATCTTAGATTTATTTTTTTTTAAAAATATTTCTGGAACTGTGTACCTATTAATAATTGTATCAGTCATTTCAAGTAAATAAATTAGCGATAATTTATTATTTTTACAAATATTTTTTTTTGAGAATAATTCTTAATTATATTGACATTAATTCTCATTTTCATTAGAGTTTATGCATGTATGTTTGTATTTGTAATAACTTAACCAGTAAAAAAATTGAAAAAGCTGTAGGCAATGGCATTTCTCATACTAAACATATCTACTCTTATTATAATTGCAGTCCTAAATGCGGAAAATGTATTAGTTACATGGAGGACCTATTAAACAATAAAACTACACTAACAAACTCTGGTAGTTAATTTTTTCATTATCAATGATATAATTTTTTGAAGTAGTAACCCCTTATTTTCTCATCATTTTTCATAAAATTAGATAAAAAGTCTAGGTATTTTTTTTTAAAGTTTTTATTTTGGTAAACTATATTTATTAGATGAAAATTTAAAGCTTCGTAAGCTGTGAATTTTCTTCCTGTTAAAATTACTTCTTTTAATAATTTATTTTTAGGAAACTTATTAAATATATAATCCAATTGAGATTTAGGTAGTTTAATATTTAATTTAGAAGCAGGAATAGAAAATATACAATTATCGTTGACGATGCTTATATCTGTGTACATAGAAAAAATAAAACCAGCCCCTATGCAAAAATCATTTATTACTGATACCGTTATAATATTTAATTTTCTTAATTTATTAAGCACAGCATTAAGTTTTTTATGATAAATTTCAATGTTATTTGTTTTTTTTAACATTTTAATATCATTTAAGTCGGCTCCAGCACTAAATGGACTATTTCCATATCCTTTGAAAACAATAACTTGATATTTTTTATTTAAATTTTTTCGTGATAGTATTGTAAGGAGATCATCAAGCATTAATAAACTTAAAGCATTGTTATTTCTAATATTTTTGAACTCTATGTTGAGAATATTATTCTCTATATTTGTTGAATTTATTACATTAGAAGGCATAGTTTATTTAAGTATAAAAAAAAAATAGTGTCTATAAAAATTTTAATTTGACATAGCAAGATTCTGGGTGTAATTATATCAGCTTGTCAGAAATTCTGACTGCTGTTTGAAAATTGAATATTAAAAAGGGATTTATAGGCGACGGTGGCAACTGCGACACGGCGCATATAAATCTTAACTAAAAGCTTTAGTTAGCAATATGTGTCGGGTCAGCGATATAATTTAAATCAAACTTAAGAGTTTGATCCTGGCTCAGAGCGAACGCTGGCGGCAGGCTTAACACATGCAAGTCGAACGAGAAACTAGACTTCGGTTTAGTGGAAAGTGGCAGACGGGTGAGTAACGCGTGGGAATCT
>PCCU01000015.1 GCA_002732015.1 Candidatus Pelagibacterales bacterium | reverse complement strand
TTTGTGGTGGCGGTGGCAAGATTTGAACTTGCGACCTTGGGATTATGATTCCCCTGCTCTAACCAACTGAGCTACACCGCCAAAAAAAGGTAATTTAGTAGTAATTTTGTTAAAAAGCAAATACTTATTGTATCCATCCTCCACCGAGTAGTTGACCATTTTTCTTATAAACAACACACCCTTGTCCTTTTGCAACACCTTCCACAGGTTGATACACTTTAACACTTGCATTCATATTATCATGAATATCTACTTGTCCTTCAACTGGAGTATGCCTTGCTCTCACCTTAATTAATACTTTTTTTATAATATCATTCTTAGAAATTGTTCCATCTCCTAGCCAATTAAAGTTAGAAACGTTAAAACTTTCAAACTTAAGCTTAGATTTCTCTCCTACTACGATTGTATTAGTTTCTTTAATTATTTTTAAAACATATAGAGGTTTGCCTGTAGCAATTTTTAAATGTTTTCTTTGTCCCACAGTATAATTTTCAATTCCTTCATGAGAAGCAAGTATATTACCATCATCGTCTTCTATTGTTCCTTTTATTCCAAGGCCGGCATATTTCTTTAAAAATTTTCTATAATTGCCATCTGGAATAAAACATATGTCCTGACTTTCAGGTTTATCTGCAACCGGTATTTTATACTTTACTGCTAATTCTCTAGTTATTGTTTTATTTAAATGTCCTAAAGGAAACTTTAAAAACGGCATATCTTTTTTTTTTGTTTGAAACATAAAATAACTCTGATCTTTATTTATATCATCGGCAATAAATAATCTTATTTTATTACCTTTATTTTGCATTTTGATGTAGTGCCCCGTAGCTAAATATTTCGCTCCATATGACTTTGCAGTATTTAATAATTCAGAGAATTTTATATATTGATTGCATTGCACACATGGAATTGGAGTTTCTCCTTTCTGATAGGATTCTACGAAATTTTTGATAACAATATCATTAAACTTATTTTCATAATCTAAGACATAATGGGGAATATTAATTTTTCTTGCAACTTCTTTAGCATCATAAATGTCCTGACCAGCACAACACGCTTTTTTATTTAAAAACTTAGAGCTACTTTTATATAGTTGCAAAGTAATTCCTATAACTTCATAACCCTGCTCTTTTAACATACATGCTACTACTGAACTATCTACACCTCCAGACATAGCTACAACTATTCTTTCTTTTATCATAAATTATTCCAGTTGTAATTGCTCAAAGAGTTCTTCTCCAAATTCCATACCCCATTCTGGGACAAAATGACCAGCATTATTTATTATGTGAGTTTGGTCATCAGTTGAAATTATATTAGATAACGCTTTCATTTTATCTATAGTAACCAGTGGATCTCTACCTCCTCCTATAACTAAAACTTGATTTAAGCTATTTTCCTCCCACCATTTTAGAGTATTGTTACATATATCATATCCATCATCATCAGAATTCATAGGAAATATATTTGGTAACATTCTTAATGCAAGTTTATGCTCTTTTTCTGAATAAGGTGCTTCATAAGCATTGCATTCTGATAAATTCAAAATTCTATTTGTTCTGGCCATGAGTGCTCTAATATTTAGATTCTCAGTTTGTATATTTGTTTTAATCCAATTTTTATATCCCTCCGTGATATTTACAAGACTATTACCTAAATATGAGTTAAATAAAACAATGCCATTGTACAAGCTTTTTTCCTCCATAGGCAAGGTTAATCCTAAGGTTCCTCCCCATTCATGTAGAAATAATGTAATATTTTTTAAACTTAGGTTTTTTATAAAATTCAAAATAATATTCCTATAATTCGAGAAATTAAAAAATTCCTTGTTCAGAGGTTTATCAGATCTACCAAATCCAGGTAGGTCAATTGATATCACTCTGTAATCATTTTTTAATCCATAAGGGATTAGGTGCCTCCATAAATAACTCCATGTTGGATGTCCATGTATAAATAATAAAACACCCTTTTTTCCTTTAATATTTTCATCAATATAAGCAATTTTAAAACCATCATATTCTTCTGGTAAGCCTAAGTTTTCTTTCATATAATTAACTTTATATGGAAATTTTTCTACTTGTTTAAAACAATCTTCTGTAGTTTCTATAAAATTTTTATACATTATTAGGTAAAATTATTTCTATTCCATCTAAATTTTTAGTAAGTTTTATTTGACATCCAAGTCTAGAATGTTTTTTTAAATCAGGCAATAGTCCTAATAATTCTTTTTCTTCTTCATTTGCTGGAATTAGTTTATTAAACCATTTTTCTTCTAACAAAATATGACAGGTAGAACACGCCAATGAACCCTCACAGGAACCTTCAATTTCAACATTATATTTTCTTGCTACTTCCAAAATTGTATTACCTTCATTCGCTAAATAGCTTTTTTTAAAATTTTTATGCCTAAATATTATTGATAACATTATCTTTTTATTTCCTTTGCTACTTTTATAATTTCTTTTAATGCAATTATAGAATCTTTTTTCGTAGTAAATCTTCCAAATCCAATTCTTAGTGCAGAACTAATAATATTATCTTTTAAACCCATTCCTTTTAAAACTGATGATGGTTCTATTTCCCTGCTAGAACAAGCCGATCCTGAAGAAATCACAGTTTTAGTTAGTTTAGATATTAATACTTCTGAGTCCACTCCTTTTATAGATATGTTTAGGTTTGCTGGAAGTCTTTTACTAAAACTTCCATTAAGAATCACATCAGGAAATGCTTGTTTTATTTTTTTAAAAAAATAGTCTCTTAATAATTCAGTTTTTTCATATTCCCTTTCCATATTTTTATTAGCAATTCTAGCAGCTTCTCCAAACCCTATACATAAAGGGACAGGAAGTGTTCCTGATCTTATACTCATTTCTTGACCTCCCCCATCAATCAATGAATTTAAACGTATCCTTGGTTTTTTTCTTATATATATTGCTCCGATACCCTTTGGTCCGTAAAATTTATGAGAAGAAATACTCATTAAATCTATATTCATTTTTTTTACGTTGATTTTTATTTTTCCTACCGCTTGCGCTGCATCTGTATGAAAAATAATACCTCTTTGCTTACATATTTTTCCTATCTTATCTATGGGCTGTATTACACCTGTCTCATTATTTGCTATCATTACAGAAATCATTACAGTGTTATTTTTAATAGTATTTATAATGTCTTTGATATTTATAAGACCATTTTTATTTACTTTTAATATGGATACTTCTGCTCCTTCTAATTCTACTTTTCTTAAAGCCTCCAGAACACACTTATGTTCTGTGTTAAGGCTTATAAAATGATTTTTTCCCCTTTTAATTTTTGATATCATTCCTTTTATAGCAAGGTTATTTGACTCTGTAGCCCCTGAAGTAAAAACTATCTCATCTTTATCAGCACCAACAAGTTTTGCAATATCAGTTCTAGCTTTTTCTATATCCTTAATAATAGAATGATTATGCCTTGTATGTTGAGAGTGAGGGTTATTATACCTAGTGGTAAAAAATGGAAGCATTTTTTTTAGTACTCTTTTATCAACTGGAGTAGTAGAGTGATTGTCAAGATAAATCATATTAATATTTTAAGAACCTTTCTTTGATTTTCTTAACTGCTTTTGCAAAAATCCTTGCATGTGAAGTGGTGTTATATGGGCCTAAACTTACTCGCACTGAAGAATTGATTATATTTTCTGATAAACCCATTGCCTTTAGCGTTTTACTAGGTTCAATTTTACCAGAAGAGCATGCAGATCCGGTGCTAACTTCAAATCCTTCAATATCTAATGCTATTAAAATATTATTTGAGCTTATACCAGGTATACAAAACATAAAGGTATTAGGCAACCTTTTACTCTTTTTTCCGATTATAATTATTTCTTTATTTTCTTTTAAAAGTTCTTTTTCAAAGTTATTTCTAATTTTTACCAACCCTTTCACTTGATCTAAGCTATTGGAATTTGCTGCCACTCCAAAACCAGCAATAGCTAAAAGAGCCTCTGTGCCTGCCCTTAAATTATACTCTTGACTACCTCCTAGTAAAGATGCCTTCAAGCAATTTTTATTTTTAACTACTAGTGCTCCTGCTCCTTTAGGTCCACCTATTTTATGAGAAGAGAGTGTTAAAAAGTCACATCCAACATTATTGAAATCAACATCTACTCTTCCCACTGCCTGAACTGCATCAGTATGCAGCAAAACTTTGTATTTCTTCGCTATCTTTACAATTTCATCCAAAGGCTGCAAAATACCAGTTTCATTATTAGCAAACATTATAGAAATTAAAGTACTATGTTTATCTTTAATATTTCTGACAGTATGTTCTAAGTGTCTTAAATTAATATAACCTTCAGAAGTGACCATAACTTTGCTTATATTTGAACTATTTATTATTGACTCATGTTCAATATCCGATGATATTATTTTATCAAAATTTCTAGTCACTAAATTGTTTGCCTCTGTAGCCCCTGAAGTAAAAATTATATTATTTTTTTCTGCTTTTATAAAAGATGAAATTTGTTCTCTAGATCTTTCTATGACTTTTTTTGCTTCTCTTCCAGAATGATGTATAGAAGAAGGATTTCCTACTATATCTAAAGTAGAAATTAAATAGTCTTTTACTTCTTTTGAAATAGGAGCAGAAGCATTATAATCTAAATAGTATCTCATGGTTTATACTTTTATTTAATAAAATTTTTAGTATTTTCAAATTATATTCATTTAATTTATTTTTTTTTTTGTACACTATCCTCTAAATCTATATCAGTAGGAGTTCCATATGCTGTAAATGATTTTTCTAAATTAAGATTATTCTTAATTAATTCTTTTGCAGGTATCCCCATTACAGTACTATAAGCCTTTATATTTTTTGTAACTACAGCATTAGCTCCAACTCTAGCAGAGTCCCCAATGCTTAAAGGACCCAAAATTTTTGCTCCAGCACCAATTATAACATTATTACCTACAGTGGGATGTCTCTTGCCCTTACTTAAAGAGTTGCCACCTAAAGTGACTCCATGATAAATTAAAACATTATCTCCTATTTCAGATGTTTCTCCTATAACAACGCCATGACCATGGTCAATAAACATATTTTTTCCAATCCTAGCTGCAGGGTGTATTTCAATTCCTGTTAGTATCCTTCCAAAATACGCTATCAACTTTGCTAAAAAAGTAAGTTTTAAAAACCATAAAAAACTTGCTATTCTATATATAATAATCGCGTGAAAGCCTGGATAAAAAAAAATAATTTCTAGTAAGTTGTTTGCAGCAGGGTCTCTGTTCTTGATGCTTTTTAATAAGTTATACATAATTTTTATAATAAGAAATAAATCTATTTAGTAAAATACAAAAATATAGTATAAATACTGCAAATTTAAAATATAATAATAATTTATATGATATGCATGAAGTAACTATACCTGGTCCTGAAGGAAGATTAGAAGCAAGATATAATCAAGGGAATGGACATGCTCCACCTCTAGCTATTTTATTACATCCGCATCCAAAGTTTGGAGGGAATATGAATAATAAAGTTATTTATAACTGTTTTAAAACACTTTCACTATTAGGTTTTTCTGTTCTCAGGTTTAATTACAGAGGAGTAGGAAATAGTGAAGGGACTTATTCAGGGGACGAAGGTATAGGTGAAATGACAGACTCAGCTTGTGCTTTAGATTGGTTGCTATTTAATAATACAGCTAGTACAAAAGTATGGGTAATAGGATTCTCATTTGGTGCTTTTATTAGTTTAAATTTGCTAATGAGAAGACCAGAAATACAAGCATTTATTGCTATTTCTCCTCCAGCTGACAAATATGACTTTAGTTTTTTAGCTCCCTGTCCTGTTTCTGGATTAATTATTCAAGGAGATAATGATGATATAGTTAATGAAACAGACGTTGCTTTATTTGCAAATAAACTTGATAGTCAAAAAGCAATCACAGTTAAGTATAAAAAAATTAAAAATGCAGACCATTTTTTCACTGATAAATTAACTTTTGTTAGTGATGAAATAAAAAAGTATGTACAACAAACATCTTATTAATTGATTTTTTTATAAGAGTGAATTACTCCACCACTAATTGGAGAATTTACTCCAGTAGTTTCAGGAAACGTAATGTTTAAACCAAGATAACATCTTACAGCTAAATATGCAAAAGCTTGAGCTTCTATACTATCTCCTTCCCAGCCCACATCTTCTGCTTCGTATACTATATCTTTAAATTTTTTATTTAAAAATTTCTTTAAAGTGAAATTTTTTCTCCCTCCACCTACTAAAATAATCTTAGATAAATTATATTTTTTAATTTTTTTATAAGTCAACTCAGAAATACTATTTAAAATAGTTGCTAACGCATCCTTTACATCCATTTCGTTTGTTTCTTTAATACATATTTCATCCAAAACTTTTCTATCATATGACCTCTTAGACACCAATTTTTGAATTTTTATAATTATTCTTTTGCTTATACTATGATTGATTTTACCTTTTTGTGATATTTCTCCTCCNTTATCAAAGTCTAAGTTTAATTTATTATAAACTATNCTATCGATTGGGCCATTTCCTGGTCCTATGTCAAAACCAGCAAATGANCCATCNTTTTTTACTATAGTTACATTACTTACTCCTCCTACATTTAAGANAGCGATAGNTGACCTATTGATAAATTTATTTATTATTTTAGCGTGAAATAAAGGAACNAGAGGAGCTCCTTCTCCACCTTTATTAAGGTCATTTAGTCTAAAATCGGAAACAACATTTATTTTAAATACTTTAGCTAGCTTTTCAGAATTAATATACTGCCAAGACCATTTTTCTTCTGGTTTATGGAAAAAAGTTTGTCCATGGAGACCAATTAAGTCCACAGAGTTTATTTTTATGCATGTTTTTTTTAACAAAATTTTTATTACTTCTTTATGTTTTCTATCTATTGCTTTAGTTAAAAAAGAAAAGTTTTTTAAAATTGAAGATTTATATAGTCTTTTCTCTTTTTTAGAATACGATAAAAATGCCGAGTCTATAAATTTGATGTAATTTTCTCCATCAGTCTTTATTAAAGCTGCATCTACACCATCAAATGAGGTTCCACTCATGGGACCAATAGAAAAAAATATTTTCTTTTTTTTTTTCAAAAATTATTCTTTATGAGAATGTATAATAGCTTCGACCTCTTCATTACTCAGACCTGTCTCTTTGATTATCTCTAAATGATCTTTGCCCTGTCTAGCCATTTCTATAGCTTTCGACATAGATTGGTCTCCCTGAATATTGTCAGCTAACCTACTAGCATTTTGGTCCAATCTTTTCAGATATTCTAAAACGAATTCTGTTCTTTTTGTATTTTCTCCTATTTCTATTAGAAGAGCTTCAATTTCTTTTGAAGAGTTATCATATTTAGCTAATAAATTATCTACCTTTTTATTTACTGTTTCCTTAAACTCTAGGTCTCGCCATATTTTAAATAACAAAATAAAAACTATTAGAGCAAGAAAGATATACTGTTTATTATCAAGTAAATATTCCATATACATAAGTAGTATAAAAAATTTATTGGTAAAGTATAACTATTTTTTTAATTTAATTTTTGAAAAATATTCAGGAAAATCTTTAATTAGATTTAGCTTATATTCATTTTTTATTGATAAATCCTCAATACTTTTAGTAATTCTTAGTATTTCTGATTTATTTAATTTTTCTTTAATATCTTTATTTTTGAAATCATTTAATAAATTATCAAGTTTTTTAGTTTCTTCAGACACCTCTCTAAACGAAAGCATGTATGAGCTTTCTAAGTTTTTTAAACAAGAATTAATTGCTTCTAACATATAGAATTACTTAATATCTTTATATGCTTGAAGTAGCGCGTCAGCTACTTTCTCTAAATCAATAGGGTAATCTCCTCTAGATAATGCGTTTTTAATTGCACTGACTTTATCTAAATCAAGAGATGGCTCTTTTGATAAGCTAGCTACTCCTAATTCTTGACTGATTTTTATATTATCAGTATTAGAAGAGTTATCTTTATTTACAGTAACTCTATTATCTCCAGAAGATTTATTAACTTTATTTTCGTCAATACTTCTTTTACTTTGTGTACTTCCTGAAGTTATATTGTTTACTTTATCTATCATTTTATAGTCTCCATGTTTAAATTAACGACATCATATTAAAAATATTTAGCGAAAAATTGTAATTTTTTTATTATTTTTTACCCAACCTTTAATTATTTTTCCACTATTTTCATTTTTTACTTCTAAATAGTCTCCTTCCATACCAGAATTCAAGGCTATTCCGTCAACTAATATTAGAAGATTACCTTTTTGATGTTCTATTTTAACTTTTTGTCCTTCTTTAATAACCCAATTTTTAATTAAATGTCTTTCTCTAATTATTTGACCCTCTTTGAGGGGAACTTTAAGCTTTCTACCCAGAAGGGCTTTTGTTTTAGTGAACGTATTATTGCTACCAATATGACTTAAATACTTGACTTTTATATCACTTTCTTTAATTTGATGGCCTCTTTTTAGTCTTACTAAAGTTACTAGAACTGGTATTTTATTCTTTTTTAATTTATTTTTTTGCCTTTTTTTAATATTTTTTGAAGAAATATTTGTTCTTAGATTATATTTCCATGATTTCTCCCCTAGACATATAATTTCAAGAGTTTTTAAACTGTCATATTTCTCTTTAATTTGTATATTTCCAAAACAATTCGGAATTTTAATCTTTTCATTAATCTTATACTCTATATTGTTTTGTTTGCTACTTAAAAAAATATGTACTTGATTTAAGATATCTTTACTTTCATATACTGCCATCAAGCTTGAGGCTTTGAAGAATACAACTAAAATTATAATAAAATAATATTTCATTTAATTTCCAAAAAAATAAATTTCTTTATTAATTGATGTTTTGTTCATAGTAGGTAATTTTTTCTTGTCTTTATAAACAAGTTCTTTTATTTCATTAATTGATGGTAAATAAAGGTTTTTTTTTGCATACATAAAGTTAGGGTTTGACCTGACAAAAGCATTTTTATTTTTGTATAGTATGGCTGCTTGTACGAAAGTATAATTGAGCCCTTTATTACCATAATATTTTTCAATAATTTTAGATAGTGTATCATTTTTTTTAACTTTGTAATAAGTTGAATAGTTTTCATCATTACTATTTTCAGTTTTTGCTTCACTATTATCTGAATACTCTAGTATAACTATTGGTTGGGCAACTGACAAAGAATGTAAAAGTAACGCTTTACATATTAAAATTATTATAAGTTTATTAAACATCATTTTTTACTCCAAAAATCTAGTTTTTTTTCCTGCTAATTGATTGATTTTAATGTTAGAGTTTAGTGGAATTAAAGTTGCGCTGTTTTCTGTAAGACTGCTTACTGACAGTATTGTCCATTCAGTATTACTAGAAATGTTTTCTAAAACCGCTAATTGGTTTTCCCTAACACCGTTTTTTTTACCAATAGGAACTATTAACTTATTATTAACAAAGTTTATATCAGCTGTTAATGGTTGACAATTTAACTCTTTTCCAATCATTGTTGCTATATCCAATGCAATATTGTAGATCTCCGAATTAATAAATTCATCGTCATTTTTGGTAAACATTTCTAAATATTCAAAATTACTGTCGATATTAAGTGGTATTAAGTATTTATCATTAATTGTTTTTACTTTTTCATTTGATAGTGCATTAAAGATATCCACTGATATTTCTACTCTCAAAACATCTGAGTCTAATAAATAACTAGGGTTTTCTATTTTAGGAATTTTTTTATCTCTTATTAAATAAGTAATAGGGTAGACTATACTTTTGCTTAATTTTATATTTGGTATATAAATGTAATCACCATATCTTACATCCTGCGCACCATTAACTAAAGTCTTATAATCGTAAGCAAGGTCAAAGTTGTTTTTATTAAAGTTATAATAATCTTTTTTGTTATTATAATAAGATATATTCTCTAAATTTTTTAAATTATTACCTATTAAATTTATAATATTTTTTCCTAAATTATCATATCGGGCAGGCATATTAGAGATAATGATATTTGTTCCCTTAAACTCTTTTATAGTAATAGGTCTGTCATTTTTACATACCATTGGATTTTTAGAAATATTTCCTACTATTGCTTCTATTTCTACAATATATATATTTTCCTCTATGTAAGACTTAAGAATTCTGTAATCTAAAATTTTACTTCTAGGCCTTACAGTAAAGTGTTCTTCTATAGATGTATCATTTTTTATAGAACTAAACCCGTCTACACTTGCTCCGCCTTTTATTGCTGCATAATATAAAGCATCTTCTAGTGCCCTTCTTTTTGCTTCATTTTCATCTATATTGTTTATAAACCCTTGTCCTTTCGAAATAATTTTTTTTAATTTATATCCTTCATCTTTCAATATTCTAGAATTTTCATTTTCTTTGTCAGCAGGATTATTATATGCTTCAGATAACATAGATCCCACTGTAACTCCAAAAAATAATTTTTTAAGTCCTAAGGAAGAAATTTTTTCTGCTGTTTTTTTTAAAACATGAAATGGTGATAATATTGGAGATTTCTCCAGAATTTTTTTAAACGGAGCTAATTGAGCATTTGCATTACCCACAATTGCTAAGAAAAATATTAAAGAAATTATAAAGCTTTTCATTTTTATTTAAACCTATGCTTTTAAACTTCTAGCCTCTCTTAACAAAAGTAGCATTATCTCTCTATCTACTTCTAAAACAGTCTCATAGGTGTCATCACCAGTAGGATTAATTCTCACTGTTCTTGCGCCTCTTATAGTACCTTGAACCATAGCTCGAAAAGTATCATTTTGCGTGACTAAATCTATTACTGTTGTACTAGAATCTACTTTTAGGCCATGAATCTGTTCTGCTAATTCTCTCATTGCTGACATTCTTGCAGCCCTGATAGCCATTAATCTCTTTTGTGCGATATTTTTACCTGGTTGAGAAGAAACAACTGCATATCCTACAGCAGTTATAGTAGGAATTTTTTCAACTGAAGCACTTAGTATTTCTTCAGTAGCCTTTATAACATCTTGGCCTTCTTCTGGTAAATTTATATTATCTATCTTTTCTTGGTTGTTTGAAATTGAATATGGAAAGCCTAAACCCGTATATTTGTTTGAACAACCATTTAACAACAAAAAAGAAAAAATTATTAATGAAATAGTTTTTATCATTTTGTATCTCCATTTTTTTGAAGCTTCTTGCATATAATATGCCATATCTAAAATATGTCATTTTAGATTTATTTAGGACCTATTTAAATAATGGCATCAGTTTTGCTTCTTACATTTTATGAATACTTATAAAATAAAACCTTTAATTATTGGGAGTTTTAATGATTAAAAGTGTCAATTTTTTGAATTTAGAGGGTAATAAAATTGGAATTAACAGAGAAGAAATCAAAAATTAGTATTAGTAATATTCTTGCTACAGTAAGTTTGCCTTTGGGTATATTGGTCTTAATGACTATGATGATAATACCATTACCTCCAGCTTTACTTGATGTTTTTTTTACTACAAATATCTTAGTTTCTCTTATAATACTAATGGTTGCTCTTCAAACTTTTAGACCATTAGATTTTTCTAGCTTTCCTACTGTATTATTGTTTGCAACAGTTTTAAGGCTTGGATTGAACGTAGCTTCTACTAGAATTGTTTTGAGCAAAGGACACACGGGAACTGATGCCGCTGGAAATGTTATAGAGGCATTTGGAAACTTTGTTATAGCCAATGACTATGTGGTTGGCATTTTTGTTTTTGCAATCTTAATAATAATTAACCTAGTAGTTATAACAAAAGGAGCAGGAAGAGTATCTGAAGTATCAGCTAGATTTACTCTAGATGCTATGCCCGGAAAACAAATGGCAATAGACGCGGATTTGGGAGCAGGAGTAATAAGCAGTGAGGAAGCAAAAGAAAAAAGAGAAAATATTGAGAAAGAAGCAGATTTTTATGGAGCCATGGATGGTGCCTCTAAATTTGTGAAAGGAGATGCTATTGCTGCTATCCTTATTTTAATAATTAATGTAGTTGGTGGGCTAATAATAGGAACAACCCAATACGATATGAATTTTTCTGATGCATCTCAAAACTATGTTATTTTATCGGTAGGTGATGGTCTAGTTGCACAAATACCTTCTTTACTTTTAGCAATGGCAACTGCTGTAATTGTAACGAGGATTTCTTCTAATTATGACCTTTCTGAGCAAATTTCTAATGAAGTAGGAATGACTAAAGCATGGCTTCCAGCAGCTGGAGTTATTTTACTAATAGGGTTTATACCAGGCATGCCAAACCTATTATTTGTATTTTTTGGATTACTTGCAGCAGTTGCTGGATATTTTTTTTATAAAAAGTCTAAAAAAGAAATAGCTGCTAATAGTGATGAAAATAATATTGATAATGAAGTGGAGGATCAAGACAAAATTGAATTACAAGAGGTTACAGATAACTCTGCTGTTTCTATACAGCTAGGGTATGGATTAATTAAATTAGTTGATCAAGATAACACTGGACCATTAGTATCTAGAGTTACAGGTGTAAGGAGACAAGTATCTAAAGAGCTAGGATTTATTTTACCATCAGTTAGAATAACTGATGACTTAAGTTTAGGGGCTAATGAGTACACTATTAAAATTGGACAGACGATTATTGGACAAAATCAAGTTTTTCCTGATAAATTGTTGGCTATACCTGGTGATGATAGTGATGTAAAATTATCTGGAATAGACGTAAAAGATCCATCATTTAATATGGATGCCACTTGGATAGAAAAATTTCATAGAGATAAAGCTGAAAATTCAGGATATATGATAGTTACGCCTGAAGCTGTTGTAGCAACTCACCTTAATCAAATATTATCTAAACATGCTGGTGACTTAATAGGGCAGGATGAGGTTCAAGAATTGTTAGACAATCTTCAAAAAACCTCTCCAAAGCTTGTTGATACAGTAATACCAAAAATAATACCTTTAAATCAATTAACTGGTGTACTTAAGATTCTTTTGACTTAAACAGTTCCTATAAAAGATTTGAAAAGAGTTCTTGAGTTACTATCAAATATTAATGTAACTAATATGAGTGTCAGTGATATTGCAGAGACACTTAGACCTGCATTAATTGGTCTTTTAATACAAAAAATATGCCCTTTAAATAAACCCTTATCTGTAATAACTTTAGCTCCTGATATGGAACAAATAATAATTAATGCTTTAAAAGATCAGAATAGTAATGGCCTTATGCTAGATCCCACTTTTACCCAAAATATGATAAAAGCAATTGCACAATCTTACGAAAAATCAACTTCTGAAGGAAATAACCCTGTGTTTTTAACTTCCCCTGTTATTAGAAGAGAATTATCTAATTTAATAAGAAATAATATTGAGGACCTTAACGTTTTATCTTTCACGGAGCTTCCAGAAAATCGAAAAGTACAAGTAGTTGCTACAATAGAAAATAGCAATGAAAAACAAAACAAAAATGAGGAGAAAAAATAATGTTAAAAACTACTACTACTGTAAAAGCTAAAGATACTTCTTCTGCAATGGAAAAAGTAATTACTGAATTAGGAGAAGACTGTGTAATACTATCTACTAAAAAAAAGAATGGAATGATAGAAATGACAGCATCTAATCAGATGAAATATAAATCTGCAGTGAAAAAAAGATATGATAAAGAAAAGTTTTCTAATATTTATAGTTTAAAATCTGGAAAGTTAAAAATGAATAAGGAAAATATAAAAAAAGCAGAGCAAGTAAATAGCATTTCCAGAAGTATAAACTTAGAAACAATAAATAAAATTATTAAAAAAGAAACTAGCTCTCTATTATTAAAATTGGATAAAAAATTAGAAAATATTTATTTAACAGATTATAAAAATGTTACCAAAAATGTGATTTTTTCTTACTATCTAAAGTTAAAAGAAATAGGTTTTTCTAGCGAGATTTTAGATAAATACCATGAAAATCTTGATAAAGAAGAAAGTTTTGAAGTATCTAAATATAAACTTTACAGAAAACTTTCTGAAGTATTAGCTGCTCCCTATCCAGAAAGGGTATTCAATTCGAAACTCATAATGG
Organism: Candidatus Pelagibacterales bacterium; assembly: GCA_002732015.1. Taxonomy (GTDB): domain Bacteria; phylum Pseudomonadota; class Alphaproteobacteria; order TMED109; family TMED109; genus JAYYAX01. The sequence goes on along the minus strand of PCCU01000015.1, from coordinate 9,047 downwards.
TAACTGGGCCCTCGGGCTCAGGAAAGACAGCAATGGCAGCAAAAATTGCTTCTACTATAGTTGATAAATATGGAAGAAACAATATAGTGTTAGCTGAATTATGTAGAAATAGTAACACTGCAACAGAAAACTTAAAATCATATGCAAGGTTGCTCAATATTCCAATAACTAATAGCTTACAAAATGGTGATTTGTCTGATACCATGATATTGAATGATAACGCTAGAATAGTGGTAGATTTGGCTGGTAATATTGAGACAGGTAATAAAGTAATAGAAGAATTGGAAGAAAGACATGGTGATAAAAATATTTGTTCAATTTTATGTATACAAAGTGGATCATCACCAGATATGATTGAGTCTACTTTAAAAAAAATTAAAGCTCAGAGGCCAATAATTGCTCTGACAAAATCAGATGAATGCAACATATCTGCTGCTACATTATCTTGTCTTGCATCAAAAAAAGCGAAAATAGGTTTAGTAAGTGGCACCAAATCTATAGTAGACTCACTTTTATTCACAGATGCTAATATATTAGCAAAATTTATGAAAGAAAACTTTTAAGGGAGCCCCTAATATGCCAACCTCACTATCTATTGCAAGCGGTAAGGGCGGAGTAGGAAAAACAACACTTGCAATAAACTTAGCCATTATGCAAGCTAAAATCTCTAACTGTCTTCTGCTAGATGCTGACATGGGTATGGCGAATGCTCACATTTTATTAGGAATTAATCCTGATTTAACAATAAAAGACTTTTTTGATGGAAGTTGCAGCTTAGAAAAAGTAATAACTAATGGACCAGAAAAACTCAAGTTTATATCTGGAGGTTCTGGAATTACTGAAATGCTAAATGTAGATAAAAATAAAAAACTTAATTTTATAAGGTCTTTTGACCAACTTTCTACAAAAATAGATAGTCTTATAGTTGATGTTAGCGCAGGAGCAGAGGACTCATCTTTAAGTTTATTATCAGCATCAGATAAAATTCTTATAGTATTAATAAATGAACCTACCAGTTTTACTGATGCTTTTACTTTAATAAAAGTTTGTCATTTAGAGTTCGGGTTGAATGAGTTTTGTCTAGCCGTTAATATGGCAAATAATCAAATTCATGGCAATGAAGTATATTCTAAATTTAATAAAGTAATAAGAAGGTTTTATGATGTAAATATTACTTTTGTTGGAAGTATTCCTAAAAATAGCAAAATACAAAAATCAGTTATACAAAAAAAACCTTTAATTTTAGATAAAACTAATAAAGATTTTTATTTATTATTTGATAAAATGATGACTAAAATAAATAATGCTCCTAAAAATAAATTTGAAGGTATAAAGTTTTTTAATAATACTATAGATAAATAATGGTAGTTTCTTATAAAAATATTACTTTCTCAGATAAAGAAGAGCTAATAAAAAAAAATACATTATTAGTAAAAAAAATTGCCTGGCATTATCATGGCAGGGTAAAAAGCATTGTAGAAATAGACGATTTGATGCAAATAGGAATGTTGGGCCTAATCACAGCAGCAAATAACTTCACAGAAAGACCAGGGATAAGTTTTGCAAGTTATGCAAAAATTCGTATAAAAGGAGAAATTGTAGATTTTTTAAGAAAAAACTCAAATCTTTGTAGAACAACTATTACAAATAAACAAAAGTTTGAAAAAGCAGTAGAAAGCCTTAGAAAAAAATATAATAGAGAGCCAAGCAATAATGAAGTAGCTGATAAATTAGATATAAATATTGAAGAACTTTATTCTTGGAAAGAGGCTTTTGCAGCAAATAGATTAGAAGATATAGAATCTGTTTATGATGAATTTTCAATTTGGTTTCACTCTAGAGAAGATACACCCGAAGAAAATTTAACTGATAAAGAATTAAGAAATGCTCTTCTAAAGTCTCTACATAAATTAGAAAAACCTGAAGCCTTAGTAATTCAACTTTATTATGTGGAAGAACTTAATGTATTTGAAATTGCAAAAATATTAGAAGTTTCTAATGGTAGAGTCTCGCAAATAAAGTCAAATGCAATAAAAAAACTTAGGATTGAATTAAATAATTTAATATAAATGAATGATTGGTTACACATTAAAAAATTAGAGATGCTAGTGGTTAAAGCAGATTATAATCATTTGCTTACGAATAACTTAGAAGAAATATTTTTGTCTTGTGAACTACTAAATATTGCAAGAGGGAGATGTGAAGTAACATTATTAAAAGTATCTAATACTACTCTTAACAAAAAACTACTTATCAGTTCAAAAAAAGCATTAATGAAAGCTCATATTGAACTTGATAAAGAATATTTCAATAATTTGTTTGAAACACTTTTTAAATACAGTAATCAAAAATCAAAAAAAATTAAGTTAACCTTCTTGATGGACAAAGCAGTTGCCACTGATAGTGAAGGAATTCTTATTTTAGATGATGATTTAGAAACTGATTTAAAGGAAATGAAATTTAATATTCCTATTTTCTAAATATTGTATATCAACCCATAAGTCTTCTAGTAACTTCAACATTACTCTGAAGAATTCTGGCATTTCCATTAAATGCTTGTTGTGTTTTTATTAAATTAACCATTTCCATAGAAATATTTGTATTAGAGCTCTCTAATGAACCTGCTAATATTTTTCCATAGTTAGAACTCATAGCTTTGCCAAGTATTTGTTCTCCACTTCTTTGTGTAGCTTGATATGTATTAGATCCTGTAGATTTTAATTCAGTTTCGTTATTAAACTTTGCCAATGCTATTTGTCCTCTTTGCACTACAGTATTTAAACCATAAGTAGTTTCAATCATTCCTCTGTTATTAACATTTATTTGAGATAATAATAAAGTTCTTCCATCATTGCTTTCTATAGTTAATGGAATATTTAAAGGTATAGCAGCACCATCATTTAAGGTTCCATCATCATTTCTAGTATAACCTGCCACGTTAAAACCCTCTGTTGTTATAAGGTTTCCTTTAGCATCTAGGCTAAATGAACCATCTCTTGTAAATCTAGGGTCAGCATCCTCTCTCGGAGACAATATAAAGAAACCTTTTCCTGTTATAGTTAAATCTAAAGCGGAACCAGTCATAATAGGAGATCCCTGTTTCATGATTTTTTGAGTTCCTTGCAACATAGCACCCAAACCACCTTTGGATTTTGGAGATGCTGAAAGAGCTTTGGAGTAAAAGTCAACAAATTCAGATCTGCTACGTTTAAAAGCATTTGTATTAGAATTGGCAATGTTGTTAGAAATTACTCCTAATTCTTTTCCTATAGCATCTAAACCATTTTTTGTAATATTAAACATTTTTATCTCTATTACGAAATATGTTGCAAATTCAATACCATTTATTATTTTGTAAGTAGTTAAAAAAAAGAAAAATGAGTGATAAAAAAAATTCAACAGCTTTGGTTCCGAGTAGAAAACCTAACTCTCTACCTGTTCCTGTAAAAAAGGGAGAACTTAAAACTCCTTTTTCTTTGGTAGAAAAAGCGATTTATTTAAATAATAAAAAAGATGTACAAGCTATTTTACCAGATGTTTTAGGAAGGGTGTTAGCTAGAATTTGGATAGATGCAGAGTTTCGCGATGCTTTTAAATCAAACCCACAAAAAACTTTAGAGTTTCATGGAATATTTTTACCAGAAGAGATGACACTAGAATTTCAAAAACCTAATTCTGATAGGCCTAGAATTGTTGTTTATGAAAAAAGGGAAGGAATAAAATTTAGACTAAGAGTTTTACATCTTCAGCTGGTTATGATAGCAGGCAGATAATGAAGGGTCTGTTTTTACCTTTAACATTAATTATTTTTTTTTTAATAAATATCTTATATAGTCAAATTCCTAACATTGAAAATAGAGATAAGAAAAAAATTAAAGAGGGTATATTAAATACCTATTTAAGAAGTATGAATAAGTGGGATATATCATTTCAAGACCTATTAGAAAATAAATCTGGTGCTGCTTGCATAGAGTGGCCACTAATGACTAAATCTTTTCTGTCTAACGGAATTTTTGATGCCTTAGGATATAGTCAAAATATACCTAACAAAAAAGCATCTGAAATAGCATCAATTTCAGGATGCAACAAAATGAAAGATTATTATCAGCTAGAAGGAAAATGTGAATGTGAAGTTATAGTAGTTAATAGCGACAACAGAGTTATTTTACCTATTAAAGAAATAAATATAGAAAAAGATTTTACTCAAGGAGTAGACTCCTTCAAAAAACAAGATTATGTAAGTGCATTAAAGACCTTTCAGAAATTATCTGACTTAGGTCATGCCCAATCTCAATTTAATTTATCTCTCATGAATATGAAAGGCTTAGGCATTACTCAAAATTTCAGTAGGGCCTATTTTTGGGCACTATCTTCTAAATTGTATGGAGAGAAAACATCTGTACTTATAATAAGACAATCACAATATAAGATATCAAAAGAAGAGAAAAGTGAATTAGAAAACGAACTTAAAGACTATCTTGAAGAAATTTCTAATAAAGGTAGTATTCATGGTTTTCTGCCATTAGCAAAATGGTATTTAACAGTTCCAAAAAAACCTGATTATGATAACAGTTATAAGTGGCTTTCTATTGCTACAGCATTTAATTTACAAAATGCTAAAGAAGCAAGAGATAAAATTAGTACTTATATAAAAGGAGATAACCTAACTAATATTCAAGAAGAAGCAAAAGAAAGCTATGATATGATAAAAAAAAGCATACAGTCTAAAACAGAACTTGATGGAGAATAAAATGGAATATACAGTAAAATGGATTATTAATGGAGAAATTACAGTAAAAGCAGCTAATAAAGATGAAGCAGAAACAAATATTAAAAATCAATTAAAAGCACTAATCGAAAAAAATAATCAGAATTTTAATGCTTTGGGAGCTACTGCTATTCAAGGAAGTGCTAATATTAAAAATTAAATGAATTTACTACAAACAAGAAAAAGATTTTGGGAAATCCTAGAAGAAGGTAATGAAAAAGATAAAGTAAGCGTATACACTGATATTTTTTTAATAACCTTAATTATTCTTAACATTACCGCTGTACTATTAGAAACTGTTGACAGTATATACTCTATCTATAAATATCATTTTTTACTTTTTGAACGAGTTTCTACTATCATTTTTCTAATTGAATATTTACTCAGAGTTTGGGTATCCGTAGAAAAAATGAATAATAAAAAAAAAGCATCTAAATTTATAATTAGAATAAAGTATATGTGCACATGGCCAGCTATAATTGACCTTCTTGCCGTTTTATCTGGATTAATAGGAATGCTATTTGAAGTTGATCTAAGGATTTTAAGAGCCCTTAGAATGCTGCGTTTGTTAAAATTTAGTAGATATTTTAAGGTCATGAACTTATTACTAGGAGTGTTAAAAGAAGAGAAACAATCTTTTCTTGCAGCAATGTTTCTATTAACTATTGCAATGTTAATTGCATCAACTGGTATTTATATTTTTGAAAAAGATGCTCAACCTGATAAATTTGGTTCAATTCCTGAAGCGATGTGGTGGGCAGTAGCAACCTTAACTACAGTGGGATATGGAGATGTTACTCCTATTACTGCTATGGGCAAAATATTTGGAGCATTAATTACTATAATTGGAATAGGCACTGTTGCTTTGCCTTCAGGCATCCTTGCCTCTGGGTTTTCTGACCAACTGAAACGAAGAAAAAATACCTATGAGAAAGAATTATCTCTTGCAATGCAAGATGGAATAATTACCGAGACAGAAAGAAATAAGCTGGAAAAAATAGCAGAAGACATGAATCTTTCTATAGATCAAATAAAAATAATGGAAAAAAGATTAAAAGACTCTTAGTTTAGTTGTTCTTTAAAGTTATTAAGATTCATGATTAAACCAAAAGAAATCATAGTAACTAACATTGCACTCCCGCCATAAGAAACTAAAGGTAGAGGAACTCCTACAACCGGAATTACTCCTATTACCATTGATATATTTACTATAAAGTATAAAAAAATATTTACAGTGAGACCTGCTATAATTAATCTAGCAAATGTACTTTTTGCTCTGTAAGAACTTATCACTCCATAACACAATACATAAAAATAAATTAAAATTAAAATTACTGAACCCAAAAATCCAAATTCTTCAGAATAAATCGAAAATACAAAATCTGTATGCATTTCCGGTATAAATTCTAAATGACTTTGACTGCCCTGAATATAACCTTTACCCAAAAACCCACCTGAACCTATAGCTATTTTTGACTGAGCTATATGATAACCACTTCCTAGAGGATCTTGTTCAGGATTTAAAAATGTTAAGATTCTTTTCTTTTGATAATCATAAAGCAAATTCCATAAAAATGGTGCTAGGGCAGTAAAAAAAATAGTAGAAAAAAAGATATACCATATTCCAATACCAGAGAGAAAAATTACTGCTAGGGCAGATATTAAAATTAAAAGTGCTGTTCCTAGATCAGGTTGATTTATTACAAACCCGAAAGGAATAATTAAAATTAAAATAGGAAATATCACCTTTATAATGTTATTATTGCTAATCAAATAATAATCATGATAATACCTAGCTAGTGCCAAGATTACTGCTACTTTTGAAAGTTCCGAAGGTTGAAAAGTAACCCCCCATACAATTAACCATCTATTTGAACCAAAGTTTTCGTTTCCTAAAATCAATACTAATATTAGTAAAATAATTGAAAAAAAATAAAATATATAACTTGTTTTATAAATAAAATTAATGCTTAATAAACAGGTTATAATTAAGGCAATGGATGATATTAAATATTTGAAAAGATGTGAACTTGCTAATGGATAAAAATTTCCTTGAGAAACAGAATATAATATTAACCCCCCTATAAAAGCTAATAAAGACAGTAAAAAATAAATTATCCAGTTTATTTTAAAAAAAATGCTTTTAATGCTACCAGGTTTAGGATCTATTAAATTCTTCATTATACATCTTTAAGGTTTAGTCTAAAACATAGGTCTTTTGCAATTGGAGCAGCACTTTTAGAACCACTTCCACCATGCTCAACAACTACACAAAATCCATATTTTGGTTTTTTATGAGGGTAGTATCCCACAAACAATGCATGGTCTCTTTGATTTCTAGGTAAGTCTTCATTTTTGATGATCCCCTCTTCTCTTTCTTTCATACTTATTCTTCTAACTTGAGAAGTAGCTGTTTTTCCGCACATAAGCTTTCCTGAGTTATAGGTTCTTGATGCGAAAGCAGTCCCCATCGAAGAATTTACTGCGTCATACATACCTTTTTTTATTAAAGATATTCCTTCCTTATTTATATTTTCTATATCATTATTTTCATTAATCTTTGAATTTTGTTTTATAATTTTAGGCATTATATTTTTTCCGCCAGATGCTATTCTACTTATCATTACTGCTAATTGCAAAGGTGAGGCTAAAGCAAAACCTTGACCAATGCTTGTTACTATAGTGTCTGTTTTGGTCCAAGTTCTACCATATTGTCTCTTTTTCCATACTTTAGAAGGTATTAATCCTTTAGAAGAACGGTATATTTCTTCAAGGTAAGCGTTGCCTAGCCCAAATTTTCTAGCGACATCGTAAATATTATCTATGCCTACTTTAAGTGATAATTCATAAAAATAGCAATCACAGGAAACAGCAAGAGCCTCTTTGCAATCTACGAAACCATGTCCTTTATCATTCCAACAATGAAAAATTTGATCTCCAAACTTAAAAGAACCATTACAAAAATATTTTTTGTTTGGATTAAAATCTTTTAAAGAATATGCTGCTAATACAACAATTAACTTAAATATCGATCCGGGAGGATAAGTTCCTTTAATAGCTCTATTAAATAAAGGATTAAGGTTATTATTGATTATTTCTTTCCATTTATCTGGATGCATTTCACCTACAAAATCATTAGAATCAAAGCTGGGCTTTGTTACTAGAGCCAATATTTCTCCTGTATTAATATTTAAAACTACTATAGAACCAGCATTTTCTCCTAGTCTATTAAAGCTATAATCTTGTAGATTTTTTGATATTGACAAACTTATATCACTTCCAGCAGTACCATTAACCTTAGAAATTTCATTAACTACTCTACCATGAGCATTTACTTCTTCCTTTTTAAATCCAAATTTACCTTGTAAACCCTTATCAAAGGCTGCTTCTACAGCTAGTTTACCAACCCTTGCACCATCTACTTTTGATAGCTTTAAATTTGTATTTTTATCTGGTTTTCCCACATACCCTACGACATGGGAAGCAGAAATAGAAATATACTTCCTTACTAAAACCATCTCTATATACACCCCTTCTAATTCAGTTATATTAGATGAAATTTTAGCTACTTCATTCCAGCTCATATTTTTTTTAACTAAAATCTTAATTTTATTTTCAAATATTTGTTTTTTTAAATCATATTTTTTATTTTCTGGAAGTTCTACATAATTAAAAACTTTCTCCATTGCTTTTATTTTATTTTTGATATTATAACTTTTGAAAATTAGTTGATATTGTTCTTGATTATCTGCTAATAAATTTTTATTTCTATCAAAAATTAGACCTCTTGAAGGTACTATAAAACTAAGATTAACCCTATTATTATCTGCTAATTTTTTATATTTATCTGATTGTTTTATTTGTAAATTATAAAGTCTATTAAAAATAACAGAAAAAGTTATTAACTTTACAGAACTTAATAAAAATAATCTTCTATTAAATATTAGGCTATTTTGTTTTTTAGGTTTTAACATAATATTTTTCTAGAGAGGTGATCTTATATAACCAAGTAAAAAAAACTGCAAAGGCTGGATAAAGAAATATAGTCAAAATTATATTCAATAAAAAGTACTCTGAAACAATAAACTTTGAATAATAAACAAATAAAAATAAATTATTAAGTAAATAAAATACTAAAATCAAAGTCGTAGCAGCTATTACATTTTCATAAAATAATTTTATCTGAAATTTTTCTTTAACTTTCAAAGAAATAAATCTTATAATTGCAAAAAGAAAGAGATAGCTGCCAATAGGCGTGCCCATTAGAAGGTCTGTTACA
>PCCU01000014.1 GCA_002732015.1 Candidatus Pelagibacterales bacterium | reverse complement strand
GTACAATACATGTTTCCATATCGCCATTTCCTGAAAAGTATCCTACACATCCTGCATAAATTCCTCTACTGCTAGTTTCTAAATCATTAATAATTTCCATAGCTCTTATTTTAGGAGCACCAGATACAGTACCTGCTGGAAAGCCAGACATAAGTGTATTTAAAATATTTTTTTTTGATTTGATAGTACCTTCAACATTTGAAACAATATGCATTACGTGACTGTAATATTCAACAAGCATTTTTTCAGTTACTTTTACTGTTCCAGTTTTAGACACTCTGCCTACATCGTTCCTGCCTAGATCTAGAAGCATTAAATGTTCAGACAGTTCCTTAGGGTCTGCTAATAAATCTTTTTTATTTTTCTCATCTTCATTTTTATCTTTTCCCCTAGGCCTAGTGCCTGCTATAGGTCTTACTGTAACTTTATTTTTTTCAAGCTTTACTAGAATTTCAGGACTTGACCCTACTAATGAAAAGTTTCCAAATTCTTTATCTTCAAAGTTTAAAAAAAATAAGAAAGGAGAGGGATTCAAACTTCTTAATGATCTATACAATTCAAATGGAGGAGGATTAAATCTGGTTTTAAATCTTTGAGATAAAACTACTTGAAATATATCTCCTTTGTAAATATGCTCTTTTGCTTGTTTTACTATATTTAAAAATTTATTTTTTGTAATATTTGATTTTGGGTTAATTTTATTTACAGAATAAGTGCTCTTGATATTTTTAAAAGGGATCATCAAACTTTTTCTGATGCTATCAATTAACTCAAGTTTTTTTGAATACTCTTTTTTTAAATTTAAATTTTTTTCGTACCAGAATGGTGATGTTATAGTAAGCTGATTTTTTAAATTATCAAATATTGCCATAATTGTAGGTCTAATAAAAAACCCATCAGGCAACTTCAAATCACTTGATTTTCTTTCAGGAATTTTTTCAAATTGCTCAATAGTTTCATAACCTAAATATCCTATTAAAGCAGTTGACATTGGAGGCAGAAAATCAGGAAAGTCAACTTTTGATTTCTCTATAATTAACTTTAAAGATGCTAATGGCGTCTTTTTAACTTTTATGTATTCTTTATTTTTACAAGCTTCTTTCAAAAAAGTTTCATTTTGAACACTCTTCCATACTAAATCAGGCAGCATGCCAATTATAGAATATCTGCCTCGAAAAGATCCATCTTGAACTGATTCTAAAAGAAAACAATTTTTTTTATTAGTATTTTGACATAATTTTAAATATGCAGACACAGGAGTATCTAAATCAGATTTAAAGACTCTCCAAAATAATTGATTTTTTCTTTTGAGATAGTTTTGCTTAAATAAATTAAACCCTGGATTTGCTTCATACATTTTAAAATGAATTCAAAAACTTCTGATTTACGTTGCTTTTATACAATTTACTCATGTCTTGAATTATTGCGCTATTTAGGTCAGTTTCTATACTATTATTCAATTCAATTATAATATTTTCAATTTTTGACTTTTCTTCTTCTTCCAAAACTGTATTGGATTGTTCTGTAGGTAATACTATTATATAAACACCTTTTTGTAAGTTTAAAATTTCAGAAATATTATTTAATTTGGTTCTGAAAATAAGGTTTTTAATATTAACGTCTATATTTTTGCCTAATCTACTATCCCAAGTAATCCAATTTGTTGACACTTCTTTTACAAAGTTATTATTTAGGCTGTCAATAGACTGATCAGGATTGAAATTCTTTTTAAACTCAACAGCTATTTTTTTTGCTGATGCATTTCTTTCTTCATCATACAATAAATTTAAAATTTTATCTTTTATTTCAGATAAACTTTTCTCTTTTGCTGGATTGATATTATTTAAATAAACATAGTGTAAGTTATTACTTTCATCTTCTATTATTTCGCTAATATCATTTGCAGCAAGGTCAAATATTAATTTTGACTTTTGATTATCATTCAAACCTAATGAGTTTAAAAATTCGTTATTACCTAAATTAATTAAGCTTATATTATTAACTTTTTTAATTTGTACGTCTAGGTTTTCTATAGATGATGAAAAACTTTTAGTTTGAATAAACTTTTCGTAAAAAATATTAGCGAGATTATATATCTCTTCATTAGCTTTTTCTTTTAATATATCTTTCCTAATTTGTTCTTTAGCTTGTGTGAATGATTCAATTTTCTTTGGATTAATTTTATTTAAATAAAAAACCTTATAACCAAAAGATGTTTTCAAAATTTTAGTTATTTCTTTTTCTGATAAATTAAAAATAGCATTGCTACTCTCAACATCAATATCATCAATGCCAACATTTCCTAAATCACTATCTTCTTTTTTAATGTTAAACTTGCTAAGCGTATCAAAAAAATTTTTATTTTTTTGAAAAAAGGCAATAAACTCATTTATTTCTTTTTCACTTTCAAACTGTGCTACAAATATATTTCTAGTTTCATCGGATTTATATAAATTGAAATTTTGATTATAAAAATTTTCTAACTCTTGTTCTGATACGTCTATACTACTCAATTGTTTTTTGTAGTTAAAAGAAACAATTGATATGTCTCTGGTTTCTGGTGTTAAAAAATTACTTTTTTCTTTCTGATATTTTTCATTAATTAAATTATCTCCGAAATTTTTATCAGAAATTAATTTTGCTGAAGTATCAACTGTAAAAATTTTTGCTTTTCTTACCAAATCTCTTTTTTTAATAAAGTTATTTGCGATTATATTAGGAACAAACTCAGAGTGTCCAATACTTTGCAATAGCAGGTCATTGCTTATTGTATCCTTTGAAATATTGTATATATCTTTTTCCTTTAAATTGTTTCTGGTTAGAAAATAATTAAAATAATCTTTGTTAAAAACTCCTAACTGATCATTAAAAATAGGGTTATTTACTATTGCTTTTTTAACGTATTTATCACCGACGTTTATATTCAAATTTTTTGATAGAATATTAATATATTTTTTAGAAATTAGATTGTCTATCACATTATTTTGTATGCCTAGAGCCTTTAAAAGTTCTTCTGTTACAGGTTGTTGATTAGTTTGTCTTAATCTATCTATTAACAACTGATAGTCTAGTTGAAATTCATTAAGTTTTATTTCAGATTTCCCTACTTTTGCTATAGTAGGGTTATTATTACTTACAAATATATCTCCTATACCCCAAAGAGCAAAACTGAGCGCAATAATTATAATTAAAAACTTAGAACCTAAATTTTTAATAAATACAGTAATATTTTTTAACATATTTACATATTTACCAGAATAATTAAAATAGTATATATACTAATAATAAAAATATATAGTTAACTTTGAAAAAATTATTAATAGCTAATTGGAAAATGAATATTGATTGNAANAGAGGTGTAATCTTAGCAAAAGAAATAATAAAGCAACTTAAAAGTGATACTAAAAAAGATTTTGTGCTTTTACCTTCTATACAATCTATTTTTTATATAAAAAATAAACTAAATAATAAATTTCTTAATTTTGGTTCCCAGGACTGCAGCCAATTTTCTTTAGGGGCCTATACAGGTGATATATCAGCATCTATGATAAAAGAGTTAGGATGTAAATATGTTTTGATTGGTCATTCAGAAAGAAGAACCATATATAATGAAAGTAATACTATACTAGCCAAAAAAATACAAAATGCATTTTTAAATAATTTAAAAGTGATATTTTGTGTTGGAGAAAATCTTAATGATTATAAAAGTTTAAAAACTAAAAAGATTATTAATTTTCAGCTTACTAATATTTTTAACAAAGGAGTAAACTTTAAAAATCTAATAATAGCCTATGAGCCAGTCTGGGCAATAGGAAGCAATAAAACTCCTAGTTTAGAAGAAATAGAGAAAGTTCATGAATACATAAAAAGCTTATTTTATAAAAAATATAAAGTAGAAAATATTTGTGTTATATACGGAGGATCTGTAAACTTAAATAATTCAAAGGCTATATTTAGTGTTTCTAATGTTGATGGAGGCCTTATAGGAGGAGCTTCATTAAAAGCTGGTGATTTTAAAAGAATTTATGATACTCTATAATAATTAAAGGTTTTTATGTTTAATATATTTTTAATACTCCATGCTATTCTAGCTATAGTGCTTATATTATCGGTGTTGCTTCAAAGAAGTGATGGTGGTGCTCTAGGAGGCCTAGGTGGCGGAGCAAATTTTTCTGGAATGCTAGAAGGTAGGAGAAGTGCTGATTTTCTTACAAAATTTACTACAATTATAGGAGTTCTTTTTTTAGCTAATAGTCTATTTTTAGCTATATTAACAAAAAATAAGAATGACAGTTCTGTAATTCAATCTGAAGAGATAGAGGAGATTGTGATACCTGCTGAAACTAAAGGTGACAAAGCAATTATCCCCGATACAGAGTGAGTTAAACCATTATTAAGATTGCAAATCAGAAAACTAAAATTATATTTGTTACTGGTGGAGTGGTCTCTTCTTTAGGTAAGGGCATATCAGCCTCGGCTTTAGGAGCCTTGCTGCAAGCAAGAGGTTTTAAAGTAAGACTTAGAAAATTAGATCCTTATTTAAACGTCGATCCGGGTACTATGAATCCAAACCAACATGGAGAAGTTTTTGTTACTGATGATGGAGCTGAAACAGACTTAGATCTAGGTCATTATGAGCGATTTACAGGCGTTAATGCAAGTAAATACGATAATATTACTGCAGGAAAAGTTTATCAACAAGTAATTGCAAATGAAAGAAAAGGAAAGTATCTTGGAAAAACAGTTCAGGTAATTCCCCATGTTACTAATGCAATAATTGAAAAAATTCTATATCAAGTAAAAAATGAGGATTTTTTAATTATAGAGGTAGGAGGAACGGTAGGGGATATTGAGAGTTTGCCTTTCCTGGAAGCAATCAGACAACTCAGAAATTTATTATCCTCTGCTAAAACGCTTTTTATTCATTGTACCCTTGTTCCTTATTTATCAGCAACAGATGAAATTAAAACCAAGCCTACTCAACATTCAGTAAAAGAATTAAGGGAGATAGGAATACAACCAGATATTTTAGTTTGTAGATGTGAAAAAAATATATCGATAGATGATAAGAAGAAAATTTCCTTATTCTGTAATGTAGAGACAAGAAATATAATACAAGCTTTAGATGTAAAAAGCATATATGAGATACCAAGCTTATTTTTTAAAGAAAAACTGGATGCAAGAGTTTTACAATCTTTAGGAATAAAAAACCCAAAACAACCAAACCTAAAAAACTGGAATAATATAACTAAAAAACAAAGTTTTTTAAAAAATAATGTTGAGATAGGAATAGTTGGAAAATATATTGAGCTCAAAGACGCTTATAAGTCCTTAGTTGAAGCTCTTATTCATAGTGGAATAAAAAACAATACAAAAATTAAAATCTATTGGATTGATGCTGGAAATCTTAAAAATTTAAAAAAAAATATTAAGAAACTGAAAGGCATTATAGTTCCCGGAGGTTTTGGTAGCAGAGGAATAAAAGGAAAACTTTATTCTATAAAACATGCTAGGGAAAACAATATTCCTTTTTTAGGCATATGTTTTGGTATGCAACTAGCTGTAATAGAAGTAGCAAAAAGTCTATTAAAAATAAATAATGCATCTTCAAGCGAATTTAATAAAAAAAATTCAAAAAATATAATTGGACTGTTAACAGAGTGGTTTAAAGGAAGTATTTCCTATAAAAGAGACAAATACTCTGATTATGGAGGCACAATGAGGTTAGGTACCTATTCTTGTAAAATTAAAAAAAGTTCTAAAGCTTTCAATATTTATTCCAAGACTTTCATAAGAGAAAGACATCGTCATAGATATGAAATGAATATAAAGTTTGAAAAACTTTTTTTAAAAAAAGGACTGCTTATTTCTGGAAAATCCCCAGATGGTAAGTTACCAGAAATAATTGAATTGCAAGGACACCCTTGGTTTATAGGTGTTCAATTTCATCCAGAATTATTATCAAGACCTTTAAAGCCTCATCCTTTGTTTAATTCTTTTATAAAAGAATGCTTGAAAAGTAATTAAATGATTAAAATAAAACAAAAAATTGTATCTATAAATAATATTAATTTTTCTAATGACAGCCGTTTTGTTTTGATTGCTGGTCCTTGTGCAATAGAGAGTTTAGATCATGCAGTTAATATGACAGGCTTGATTAAAGAAATTTGTAAAAAATTTAAAATTAATTTTGTGTATAAATCTTCTTTTGATAAGGCAAATAGAAGCAGCATTAAAAGCGAAAGAGGTATAGGGTTAGAAAAATCTCTAAGTATTTTTCAAGAATTAAAAAAAATATATAACTGTTCTATTATAACTGATGTTCATGAAGCTAGCCAATGTAATAAAGTCTCAGAGTATGTTGATATTTTGCAAATACCTGCCTTTTTATCTAGACAGACAGATTTACTTATATCTGCTGCTAATACTAAAAAAGCAGTAATGGTAAAAAAAGGTCAGTTTGCTGCTCCTTGGGATATGAACAATATAGTAGATAAATTAGAAGCTGCTAAATGTAATAAGATTTTATTGTGTGAAAGAGGAGCTTCGTTTGGATATAACACACTAGTTTCAGATATGAGAGCAATTCCTATTATGCAAAAAACTGGCTATCCAGTTGTTTTTGATGCAACACATTCTGTTCAACAGCCAGGAGGATTAGGGGAAAAATCAGGAGGGCAAAGAGAATTTGTTCCAACTTTGTCTAGAGCAGCAGTGGCAGTTGGTGTAGCAGGTATTTTTTTAGAAACTCATGAAAATCCTGAGAATGCTCCTAGTGATGGGCCTAATATGATTAAGGTTTCAGAGTTAAGTTTTTTATTAGAAAAATTATTAGAAATAGATAGAATAATTAAAGATAAATGAGCATAATAGTTAATATACAGTCTTATGAAATATTGGATAGCAGGGGAACTCCTACTTTATTTACAGAGGTTGAGTTGTCTAATGGGGTTAAAGGAGCTGCAGCTGTTCCTTCAGGAGCTTCTACCGGCAAGTATGAAGCATTAGAATTAAGAGATGGAGACTCTAAAAGATTTAATGGTAAGGGAGTACTTAAAAATATTGATATTATTCATTCTATAATTTTCGATGCTTTATCAGGTATGGATGTAAGAAAGCAAAGAAAAATAGATCAATTACTTTTAAAATTAGATGGAACAAATAATAAGAAAAAATTAGGTGCTAATACTTTGTTATCAGTTAGTTTAGCTACAGCTAAAGCTGCAGCTAACTATGAACAAAAGGAGTTATACAGATATTTGGGAGGTGTTAACTCATACCAACTACCTATACCTTTAGTAAATATAATTAATGGAGGAGCACACGCTAATAATAATCTTGATATTCAAGAGTATATGCTAACTCCGATTGGTGCTAAAACTTTTAAAGAAGCAATAAGGTGGTGTTCTGAGATATTTCATAACCTCAAAGATATTCTTAAAAACAAAAACTATTCTACATCAGTAGGAGATGAGGGTGGCTTTGCTTCTAATTTTAAAAACAATGAAGAACCTATAGAATATTTGATTAAGGCAATTAAAGCTTCAAAATTAAGCCCTGAGAAGGAAGTAATGATATCATTGGACGTAGCTGCTACAGAGTTTTTTAAAAATAAAAAATATAAAATTTCTGCCAAAAAGAAACCTTTATCTAATATTTCTATGTCTGAATATTTAATAAAGCTTTGTAAAAAATTTCCAATTTTTTCTATAGAAGATGGTATGTCTGAAGATGATTGGAATGGCTGGAGCTATATGTCTAAAAATCTTGCAGATAAAACTTTAATAATTGGTGATGATTTATTTGTAACTAATAAAAAAAGACTGCTTAAAGGCATAAAAAGAAAGGCAGCAAATAGTATATTGATAAAGTTAAATCAAATAGGAACCCTTACAGAAACTTTAGATACAATCAATGTTGCTAAGAGGTATAATTATAAGACAGTAATCTCTCATAGGTCAGGTGAAACAGAGGATAGCTTTATTTCTGACCTAGCGATAGGGACAAATGCTATGTTTATTAAAAGCGGGTCAGTAACTAGGTCAGAAAGATGCGCTAAATATAATAGATTGATTTTATTAGAGGAAATTGATAAAAATCTAGTTTATAGTGGATTAGAGCTGAATGAAAAAATTTAAATTACTACTTGTAGCTTTCTTGCTTCCTATTACTCTTATCATTTATTACTTTACAAGTGAAGAATTTGGTATTTCAGCCTATTTAGATAAACAAAAATCTTTAGAAAAAATTTATTTGGATAATAATAATATACAAAATCAAATAGCATACTATAAGAATAAAATTAAATTATTAAATAATGAAAATCCTGATCTTGATTTATTGAATGAAAAAGCTTTTGAGACATTAGGGCTTATAGAAGAAAATTCTCTAGTAATTAATATTAATAATCTATAAAAGAAAGAATAAAATTTCTATTAAATATAGAATCTTCTTTACAATTTTGCAAAAAAATATACTTTTATGATATGAGTACTTCAATAGAAGAACATAAAGAAATTATTAATTTGTTAGGTGGGGGTAAAAAACTTACTGCCAGATTAAAGGTATTATCTAATGAAAACATTAATGAAAAAACTGTTTATTCATGGGTGAGGCAGGGTATTCCAGATAAGTGGAAAGTTGCTGTTTCAAGGTGTTTGCTAGAAGATAACATAAATATTACAAATTATAAAAACCTTTTACCTCCAGGGTTACATATAGATAATTTATTTTCAGCTAATAATTCAATAAAAATATTTTCATCCTCAAAAGTTTTAAAAACTGATGAGACTATTTTGCAAAATATTATGAATAAAGAGCAATTATTAAAATTATATGAAATGATGATAAATATTAGAAGGTTTGAAGAAAAAGTTGGTCAGTTTTACAGTATGGGACTTATTGGTGGGTTTTGTCATTTGTATATAGGACAAGAAGGAGTCATTTCTGGAATAGAAATGCTAGCAAATCCAAGTGATTGTTTTATAACAGGTTATAGATGCCATGCTCATATGGTTACAAGAGGAGAGCCAATGTTGAATATTTTTTCTGAACTTCTAGGAAACTCTGCAGGTTGTTCTAAAGGAAAAGGTGGATCAATGCATATGTTTAGAGAAGAAAATAATTTTTTTGGAGGCCATGGAATAGTTGGTGCACAAGTACCAATAGGAACAGGAATTGCGTTTGCTAATAAATATAAAAATAAGCAATCTATAACGTTTACTTTTTTTGGTGATGGAGCAGTTAATCAGGGGCAGGTTTATGAAGCTTTCAATATGGCAGCTCTATGGCAGCTTCCAATAATTTATATAATAGAGAATAACCAATATGGAATGGGAACATCAGTAGAAAGAGCTAGTGCTATGAATGAGCTTTTTAGAAGAGGAGAATCTTTTGGAATAAAGGGATATGAAGTTGATGGAATGGATCCTCTTTCAATATATGGAAATCTAAAACAAATTTGTGAAAAAATTAGAGAAAAACCTGAACCAATTCTTATTGAAGCTAAAACCTATAGATATAGAGGACATTCTATGTCAGATCCAGGAAAATATAGGACTAGAGAAGAAGTTCAAGAAACAAGAGAAAATAGAGACCCAATAGAAAGAGTGAGGGCGTTATTGATATCAAAAAAATATCTTACTGAAGAAAATATTAAGGATATAGATAAGAAAGCAAAGGAGAATGTTGCAAAAGCTGCTGAATTAGCAAGAGAAAAAGAAATGCCAGACAATTCAGAACTATATGAAGATGTTTATAGAGATTTAGATATATGATTTCAGTTAGAGAAAGTATAAGAGATGCTATTGCAGAAGAAATGAGAACTGACCCTAATGTTTTTCTTATTGGAGAAGAAGTAGGAGAATATCAGGGTGCGTACAAAGTTAGTCAAGGTCTTTTAGATGAATTTGGACCTAAAAGAATAATTGATACACCCATAACAGAAGCAGGTTTTACAGGTTTAGCTGTAGGTGCAGCAATGAATGGTCTGAAGCCTATAGTCGAGTTTATGACATGGAATTTTGCTATGCAAGCGATTGACCATATAATAAACTCTGCAGCAAAAACCCATTATATGAGTGGAGGTAAAATTAATGTGCCAATAGTTTTTAGAGGACCAAATGGTATTGCTTCTAGAGTTGCTGCCCAACACAGTCAAGACTTTTCTTCTTGGTACTCACATATTCCTGGCCTTAAAGTAGTAGCGCCTTATGATAGTACTGATGCAAAGTTATTAATGAAGTCCGCAATTCAAGATCCAAATCCAGTAGTTTTTTTAGAACACGAGTTACTTTATAATGATAGATTTATTTTAAGTAAAGATGAAAAAAAAATTGAAATAGGAAAAGCAAAAATTTATCAAGAAGGAAAAGATATCAGTATAGTTTCATTTTCACGAGGTTTAAATTTGGCCATTAAAGCGAGTGAAACTTTAAAAGATTTAAATATATCATCTGAAATAATAAATCTAAGATCTCTAAAGCCATTAGATAAAGAAAGCATCAAAAATTCTGTGAAAAAAACAGGAAGAATTATTATAGTTGAAGAAGGTTGGAAAGAATATGGAGTTGGAGCAGAAATAATTAGCATTGTTACAGAGGAAATTTTTGATTTTTTAGATGCTGAACCTATCAGAATATCTGGACAAGATGTTCCTCTACCATATGCTGAAAATTTAGAAAGAAATGCTATGCCCCTTTTAAATGAAGTAATACAAAAGGCAAAGGAAATTTGTTATTATAATGATAAAAATTAGGAACTTTTTATGCCAGTAGCTATTTTAATGCCAGCTCTATCTCCAACCATGACAGAAGGTAATGTTGCTAAATGGTTAAAAAAAGTAGGAGATGAAATTAAATCAGGAGATATTATTGCAGAAGTAGAGACTGATAAAGCAACCATGGAGGTTGAGGCAATAGATGATGGAGTGCTGGCTAAAATTGTTCATAATGATGGTGCTGAGAATATTTCTGTAAATTCTTTAATCGGAGTCATATCTATTGATGATGAGACTGAAGAAGATATAGAATTATTTTTAAAGAAAGGGAGTGGGTTTAAAAAAGAGATTGATAAACCTGAAACTAATGAAAAAATAAACTCTGAAAATAATGCTAGTAATGAAACTATCTCCTCTGATGACAAAAATTTAATTAATGAAGAAAATAATGCTAGTAATGAAACTATCTCCTCTGATGACAAAAATTTAATTAATGAAGAAAATAATGCTAGCAATGAAACTATCTCCTCTGATGACAAAAATTTAATTAATGAAGAAAGTAAAAAGGTTGAGGAAACTAATTTAATGGAATCTCAAATATCTATTTCTCCTCTTGCTAAACGAATTGCTTCTTTAAAGAATATTAATATTCATGATATTAAAGGAACTGGCCCAAGGGGAAGAATAATAAAAAGAGATTTAGAAGTCTTTTTGCAAGACGAAAGCTTACCAAAACCAAATTTGATTAATAAAGCTGACAAAAGAGCGACTCAATTCTCAAATAAAATTCCATTAACTAATATTAGAAGAACTATTGCAACTAGATTACAACAGTCTAAACAAAGCGTCCCTCACTTTTATTTGAAAAGTAAAGTGTATGCTGATGAAATAATACAAGCTAGACAAGTAATGAATTCATTATATCAAAATGAAAATAATAAAATTAAAATTAG
>PCCU01000013.1 GCA_002732015.1 Candidatus Pelagibacterales bacterium | reverse complement strand
TTAAACTATAAAAAACCAATATTATTTGACCAAAAAATTGATATAGGAGTAAGAGTATCTAAATTAGGCAACTCAAGTTTAAACTTTGATTTAGGAATTTACAAAAATAATAAAAAAGACCTGCTAGCTTATGGTAATGTAATACAAGTTTATGCTGATCAAATTAAAAAATGTTCTACCCCATTATCAAAAAGCTTTATATCTAAAATTAAAAAGTTTGAAAAGAATCTTTAATTCATTTATTAATTATATTTCAGTCAATTTAAACTTTAATAAATAAATGTTAAGAAATATTGCCATCATTGCTCATGTAGATCATGGGAAAACTACTCTTATTGACTCTATGATGAAACAAACCGGAGTTTTTAGAGAAAATCAGAATGTCTCCGAGCGATTATTGGACAGTGGAGACTTAGAAAAAGAAAGAGGAATTACAATTTTAGCTAAACCTACATCTATTAAGTGGAAAGGAGTTAAAATTAATATAATTGATACTCCAGGACATTCAGATTTTGGTGGGGAAGTGGAACGAGTATTAAACATGGCAGATGGTGTAGTCTTGTTAGTAGATGCTGCAGAGGGTCCCATGCCACAAACAAAATTTGTATTAGGAAAAGCATTAGCACAAAAACTATTACCAATAGTAATAATAAATAAAGTTGATAGAACAGACAGCAGAAGTGAAGAAGTGATAAATGAGGTATTTGACCTTTTTGTTGAACTTGAAGCTAATGAAAAGCAATTAGATTTTCCTATTTTATATTCCTCTGGTAGAGATGGTTGGTGTGTTGAAGATTTAAAAAATGAAAAAAAAGATTTAAGTCTTTTATTTGAACTGATTATAAGGCATTTTAAAGAACCAAATGTTGATTTAGAAAAACCTTTTGCAATGCTTGCTACTTTGTTAGCACCTGACTCTTATTTAGGAAGATGTCTAGTTGGAAGGATAGAGCAAGGTAAGGTCAATGTTAACCAGATAGTAAAAACAATTAATCTAGAGGGAAAAACTATTGAGACTAGCAGACTAACAAAATTATTTATTTATGAAGGTACTAGTAAACTTCCAGTAGATTATGCGGTAGCAGGAGATATAGTATGTATTGCAGGGCTTAGTAAGTCTTCAGTAGCAGACACAATATGTGATAAAGTAGTATCTGATCCAATAAAGGCTACTGCAATTGATCCTCCCACTATGTCAGTTACAATAAGTGTTAATAGTTCACCTTTTTCTGGCCTTGAGGGCCCTCATGTTACTTCTACTAAAATTAGAGAAAGGCTTTTGTCCGAGGCTGACTCAAATGTAGCTATCACTTTTCAGGAGAATGAAAATAAAGATTTGTTTGAAATTGGCGGAAGAGGAGAGTTACAAATAGGGATTTTACTGGAAACCATGCGAAGAGAAGGATTTGAACTAAGTGTTTCCTCTCCAAGAGTGTTAACAAAAATTGGAAAAGAGGGAAAACATTTAGAGCCTATTGAAGAAGTAACTATCGATGTCGATGATATCTATTCAAGCGCAACTATTGAGTCTATTACAAAAAGAAAAGGAACTCTAGTAGAAATAAAATCTACAGGAAAAGGTAAAACTAGATTAATTTTCAAGGTTCCCTCAAGAGGTTTAATTGGATTTCAAGGAAAGTTTTTAACTGAAACTAGAGGAACAGGAGTATTAAATAGGATTTTTGACTCATATGATATTTTTAGAGGTTTAATGGAAGATAGAAGAAATGGTGTTTTAATTGCAACAGAGCAAGGGAAGGCAATCTCGTTTGCATTGTTTAATATTCAAGAAAGAGGAAAGTTGTTTATAGACCCTCAAGAAAAAGTTTATGAAGGAATGATAGTAGGAGAACACAGTAGAAATAATGACTTAGAGGTTAATGTTTTAAAAGGAAAAAAATTAACAAATATTAGGGCTTCTGGAACTGATGAAGCAGTCAAACTAGTACCACCAGTTAAAATGTCTTTAGAAAGAATGATGTCTTACATTAGGGAAGATGAGTTGCTTGAGATTACACCCAAAAGTTTGAGGTTAAGGAAGAAAGAACTCAAGGCAGCATTCAGAAAAAAAAAACTAATTACTAATACCTGAAACTTTTAATATGAAAGAAAACTCTTGTGCTAGTTCTTCTATACTTGCATCTCTGCCTGTTTTCCCTCCATGACCAGCATTCATTTCAGTTTTAAGTAATAGAAAGTTTTTATCTTTTTTATATTGTCTGAGTTTTGCAACATATTTAGTTGGTTCATCATAAAGAACTCTGTTATCAAAAAGACTAGTGGTAACAAAAATATGCGGATAATTTTGTTTTTTAATATTATTATAAGGAGCATAAGATTTAATATATTCAAAGTGTTTTTTATATTTTTTAGCATTTCCAAACTCTTTAAATTCTCCAATTGTAAGAGGCAAACTATGATCAAGGTTAGTTGTTAGAGAATCTACAAAGGGGACCGCTAATATGGCGGCTAAAAATATTTCTGGAGCTTCATTTAACACTGCTCCCATAAGTAAACCCCCTGCACTTCCTCCCATTCCGATTATTTGCTTAGGTTTAGTATATTTGTTTTTAATAAGAAATTTGGCACAGGATATATAATCCTTAAAGGTATTTTTTTTATTAAGCATTTTACCTTCTTTCCACCAGTTCATACCGCAGTCTTTTCCACCTCTTACATGCGCATTAGCCCAAATGATACCTCTATTTAGTAGTGATAATTTATTAGTAGAAAAACCATTGCCTAGTGAAGATCCATATGCACCATAGCCGTATAGCAAGACCTTTGATCTGCCATCTAATTTTGTTTTCTTATGCCTAACTATCGTAATAGGAATATTTTTATTATCATGGGAAGGAGCATATACTCTTTCTACAATATAGTTTTTTTCATTATAACCAGATGGTATAATTTGGTTCTTAACAATTTTATATTCATTTTTTTCCAGATTAAATAATAGAGTTTTATGAGTAGATTTTGGTGAAGAATATGAAATATAAATAAAATTACTATTGAGATTTTTTTCATAATAGGAACAGGAAACTTGTTTGACATTGTCATTGAATAGTTTTAATTCCTTAGCAAAGTTTTTTTTGATATTTTTAATATATATTTTATAATTAGCATTTTCTTTTTCAATCCAAACAAGCCATTTTTTTAATATTAGAGGGTTGCCAATTATTATATTTTTTTTAGGTGCTATAACTTCGTAGAAAATATCCTTTTTCTTATGTTTTGACTTTAATAATTTAAAATTTTCAGCTTTATCATTTGTGTACAAATAAAAATGATTATCCCATGAGTCTAATGAATAAGTAATATTCTCTTTAAAGTTTTTAAAAAGTTTTGGTGTTAAAGAAGCGAGATTAGCAGGAAGTAAAAAGCATTTGTTAGTTGAATGATCTCCAGAGGTGATTACATAAAATTTTTTATCTGTAGTCGTAGAAATACTTACTGAAAATCTATCAATTCTCTCCTTATATATAAGCTTGTCAGCTTTTGTTTTACTGTTGATTTTATGAAGATAAATTTCTTTAGACCTGTGATTTTTATCTAATTTAATATAGAATAAATATTTACTGTCATATGAAAAAGCAATACTACCATTTGTATTTTCTATAGGGTTATTAAAGTCTTTTTTTGTTTTTAAATTTCTTAAATAAATAGAATAATATTCAGACCCCTTTAAATCTAAAGAATAGCCCAGTACTTTATCATCAAAACTTACAGATAAATCTCCTACTCCAAAGTATGGTGAGTTAAATTTAGATTTCTCCTTATCTCCATTCCATATAACCTCTTCCTTTTTAGTGTTGAGATTTTTTCTTAAGTGGATTGAGTAGTTTCCTTTTTCAGTAGTTTTAGTCCAATATAAATATCGCTTATCTTTAAAAATTACCGATTTATCAGCAAGTTTAATTCTTCCTTTAATTTCATTAAATAACTTTTTTTGTAGTTTTTTTGTATCTGAAAAAAATAAATCAGTATATTTATTTTCTTGATCAAGGTAATGCCTTACATCTTTATCTAGTTTTGTAGGAGAAGAAAGAACTTCTAATATATTTTTTTGATGCACCCAACTGTAGTCATCTGTAATTATATTATTATGGATTTTTTTTCTTTCTCTTTTTTTTTTTAATATTGGTGGTTTCATAATAAGAATCTATTAGATAAACTATAAATATATTTTATTCGTATAAATTATATATATCACTTATTATGAAAAATAAACCTCTATTTGTTATTTTAGGAAATCAACTATTTAACCCTAAAATATATTTAAAAGATTATTTAAATTACGATTTTTTTATGTGTGAAGATTATGGCCTGTGTTCGTTTTATAAACACCACAAGTTAAAGATTCTTCATACATTATCTTCAATGAGGTCTTATCGGGATGAATTATTAAGTCTTGGTGCCACAGTTCACTATTTTTCAATAGAAGATAAGAACTTTAAGGAAGATTATATAATTAAATTAAAAAAGTTAGCAATTAAACTGAAGTATAAAAAATTAATTTTTTTTGAAATAGAGGATAAATTTTTTGAACAAAGGATTGAGTCTATTAGGGAGGATTTCGAAATAATGTACCTGAAATCTCCTATGTTTCTTTTTAATAGAGAAGAATTTTCTAATTATATAAAAGAAAAAAAACCTTTTATGGGAACTTTTTATAAGTTAAGCAGATTTAAAAATAATATTCTTGTAAAGGACAATAAACCAGTGGGTGGCAAGTGGAGTTATGATGAAGAAAATAGAAAAAAAATACCTAAAGGTTTAAATATTCCTAAAATTATAAAACCATTGAAAAGCAATCATACAACTAACTTAATGCCCCATATTGAAAAAGAATTTTTTAGTAATGTAGGAAATTTAAATAATTTTTGGCTTCCTACTACACGCAAGGACTCTTTGAATTTTTTAAATAATTTTATTAATAACAAATTTAACTTATTTGGAGACTATGAGGATGCTTTATCTGCAGAAGATGATTTTTTGTTTCACAGTGCCTTAAGTCCAATATTAAATTTAGGACTTTTAACGCCGGGTGAAATCTTAAGTAAAATTAGCAAATACCAAAGTAGAATAAAAATAAATTCTTATGAGGGATTTATTAGACAAATAATTGGGTGGAGAGAATTCATTAGAGGAATTTATCAAAATTATGAAAGCAAGCTGAATAATGAAAATTACTTTGCAAACTCTAATAATATGAAAAGTTGTTGGTATGAAGGAAAAACAGGAATCCCGCCTTTAGACGATGCTATTAAAAAAGCTATTAATCTAGGATACAATCATCATATAGAAAGATTAATGATAATTGCTAACCTTATGAATCTAGCAAGAATTGAGCCTAGAGAAGTTTATAAATGGTTTATGGAGTTTTATGTAGACTCATCAGATTGGGTTATGGCCCCAAATGTATATGGTATGGGGCTTTACAGTGATGGAGGAATTTTTTCAACTAAGCCATATATCTGTGCTTCTAGTTATATTTTAAAAATGTCTAATTACAAGAAAGGTGAATGGACTGATATAGTAGATGGTTTATATTGGAAGTTTGTTGACCAAAAAAGAGATAAATTAAAAAAAAATCCAAGGATAGGAATCATGACTAAAATGATAGACAATATGGAGGCTAAAAGGAAAGAAAGAATTTTTAGAGCAGCAAATAACTTTCTAAATAGAACAACTACAAAAAGTTTTTGTTGAAGTATTAAGAGGTGATATGAAGTATAACAAGAGTAATTTGCCTTCAAAAGTTTGTAAAAAATGTAATAGACCTTTTAATTGGAGAAAAAAATGGAAAAAAAATTGGGAGGAAGTTTTATATTGCTCAAAAAAATGTAGTAGTTATAAGGCTATAAATTGAAAAAATTAAAATTAATATCTTTTTTTAGTTTTTTTACCTTAATAGTTTTCATTTTCCTATTGACAGAACACTTTAGCTATTTTTCAATAGACTTTTTCAAGATTAGTTATATTAATATAAAAAAAATAATTGATCAAAATTATAGTTTTTATTTGCTAATATTTTTTTTAGTTTACGTTATTATAGCTTCCTTATCCCTTCCTTTTGCAGCGGCTTTCTCAATTTTTATAGGGTCTATTTTTCATTTCTTTGAAGCATTTTTTTTAGTCGCTATTGCTTCTTCATTAGGTGCATCAGTATGTTTTTTAATATCTAGATATACAATGAAGGAATTTTTTGAAAAAAAATTTAAAAAAACATTTAAAAAAATTAATATTGGTGTAGAAAAAAATGGAATATATTTTTTATTTTTTGTAAGATTAGTTCCAATTTTTCCATTTTTTATTATTAATATTTTTTTTGGACTTACAAAAATAAAACTCTCAAAATTTATTTTAGTTTCTTTTATAGGAATGTTGCCAGGTATTTTTCTTTTCGTAAATGCTGGAAAACAGATTTCTAGAATTAACTCTACTAAAGATATTTTTAATTTTGATATAATAGTATCTTTTATAATGATAGGCATATTACCTTTAGTTTTGAAAAAAGTGATATACTCTTTTAAATTAATCAAAAAATAATTTGCATTTGATGAAAAAATTAGAATTTAAAAAAAAGAAACCAATTATTAATGGTTGGATTCATTCTCCCTGTACATTATCTGCGGAGGTCTTAGGGAATTCAAACTTTACTTCTATTACAGTAGATTTACAACATGGTATGCTTGACTTTAATCATTGTAGAAATATTTTACAGATTTTAAATAGATATAAAGTGTTTCCAATAGTTAGAGTTCCAAACAATGAGACAGGTATCATCAACAAATGCTTGGACGCAGGAGCAAAAGGTATTATTTGCCCCTTAATAAATACTAAAGAAGATTGTGAAAAATTTATAGAGAGCTGTTTTTATGCTCCTGAAGGTATCAGAAGTTTTGGTCCAACTTTAGTTGGCATTAATAATGATAAATATTTTTTAAATAGCAAAAAAGAAATAACAACTATGATTATGTTGGAAACCAAAGAATCGGTATTAAACCTTGATGATATATTAAAACTTAAATTATTAGATGTAATATATATTGGGCCATTTGATTTATCTATAAGTTATGGCATATCTCCTGAAGAAATTTTTAATAATCATGAAATGCTAAAAACATACAAATATATTCTAACTAAAGTAAAGAAAATGGGAAAAATAGCCGCAATACACTGTATAAGTGCCGAAACTGCCATTAATTTTCTCAGAATGGGTTTTGATTTCGTAACATTGTCAACAGACTTAGCGCTACTCAAAAAATCTATTCATAGTGAGCAAGAAAAAGTATATAAATTTTTGAGAAATTCTAAAAAGTAATTGTAGTTGACATAAATCCAGTTAAAACTATATAAATAATACTAATACTAATTATTAGTAATAACTATGGGAGATATTATGAAAAATTTATTTACACTAATAACTGGCTTAGTTTTTACGTTTGGAGTTGTTTTTGGTCTTCAAGCCAAGAATGATGAAGATGTAATTAATAAGTTAAGTAGTTTCAAAGCTTCCGGCGCAGACTACAGCTGGGATAGAGTGCCGCAGGATACTAAGTATGCTGCAAATATTAAGAAAAATATTATTTCTAAATTAAAATTACCACCTAATTTTAAAGTTGAATTGTTTGCTGTTGTTCCAGATGCAAGAAATATGGCTATAAGCAGAAACAAAGGAGCTGTATGGATTGGTACTAGAAAAGATAGAGTATGGCAAGCTACTGATAGAGACATGGATAACGTAGCAGATACAGTTGAGAGATTTGCTCCAAATATAAAATTTGATATTCCAAATGGACCTTGTTACAGTGCTGATGGACATTTATATATAGCTGAGAGAAACAGAGTGCTATGGTTTCCTGCAGCCGAGTATTTTATGGAAAGTCCAGATACAGTTGCTATTCCAATCATTAACCAAGGTGAGCTAATTCCAGAGGCTGAAGAATCATACAACCATACTGGTAGAGTATGTGCTATAGGTCCAGATAATAAATTGTATGTTAGCATGGGGCAGCCGTTCAATGTATCCCCTCCAGATAAACAAGCTTTATATAATGAAGTTGGTATTGGCGGAATGATTAGTTTTAACAGATTTCCAGGAGATTTAGATAGAAAGACTGTTGCAACTGGTATTAGAAATTCAGGAGGCCATGCTTTTAATCCTAAAGATGGAAAATTATGGTTTACTGATAACCAAGTTGATGGAATGGGAGATGAAACACCTCCAGGTGAATTAAATAAAATGCCAAAAATGGGAATGTGGTATGGACACCCTTACTATGGTGGTGGAAATGTTAGAACTGACGATTATAAAAATGAGCAAATTCCGTCAGACTTAGCATCTAGATATGTTAAGCCACAGGTCAACATGAAAGCTCATGCTGCTGACTTAGGTATGATGTTTTATACTGGAGACATGTTCCCTAAAGCATATGATAACGTAATTTTCAGTGCACAACATGGTTCATGGAATGCTGTTGTTCCAAGAGGAGCTCAAGTAATGGTTACCTATTTAGATTCAAAAGGTAATGCTAAAAAGACTGAGCCTTTTATGACAGGATGTATGACTGAAAGAGGAACTTACATTTGTAGACCAGTTGATGTACAACAGTATATTGACGGTTCAATTTTAGTCTCAGACGATAAAGCTGGTGCTGTATACAGAATCACATATGCTGCTTCTGAATAACATTTAGCGAAGACTTATAAAGTATTGAAATGGGCTTAATTATTTTAATTGAGCCCATTTTTTTTAAAATGAAAATTAGATTGCTTTTAATTATACTTTTTTTTGTATCAAGCTCATATTCCTCAGAAGAAATAAATAGGGGCAAAGAGATAGCTGAAAATATTTGTTCAGTTTGCCATGGTGTAAATGGACAAGCTAATACAGGAGGAAACTCTGTACTAGTTCCTCACTTAACAGCTCAAAATGAACAATATTTAATTGAAAAGCTAAAACACTATAAAGATAAAACTTTAGAGCATCATCAGATGTCATTAATTGCAGATATGCTTACTTTAGAAGATATAAAAAATGTTTCTAAATGGTATTCTAGTATTAAAATTACTATACAAGATCTAGAGAACTAATTATTTTAATAGATAATGAAAGATAAAATCTTATATCAATTAAGAATAGATTTTGAAGAAAAAGCAGCAATTGAATTACTAAATAGTAAAAGTATTAATAGTTGCAAGCAATTATTTAAAATATTAAAAGAAGAAAAAGCAAATCTAATTTGTCAATACGAAGCTTTTAGTCTTTTTGTAAAAGAATGTGAGGAAAATAATTTAACATCTACTCCTTTATATAAATGGACAAAAGATACTATAGAAAATGAAACTAAGAAAATTAAATACATGAAGTCTTTTACTATTTATGTAGAAGATAAGCAATTGTATGAAAAAAATATTGCAAATAGATTGGAAAGAAAAATTCTCAATTTAAACTGCAACTGTATCTTAAAACTTAATAAGTATGATTCTGACCCAAAAAATAATCCGCAACCACCTAAAAAATACTTTAACTAATACTTTAAAAAATAACTTCTGAAAAATCTAACTTTTTCCATTCTTGCTAATATATAAGTACTATTAACTTTTTTTGGCTCTGAAACTTTTTTACTTGCAACTTTAACTTCTTCTTTAAATTTAGGAATAATTTGTTCTTTATTATGGTTTACTGTATTAATTTTGTTTAGGTTTTCTTTCGATAAAACTGATGTAATAGGTTGTTTAAGGTTAGTATTAAGATGAGCATAAATATTATTTTTATTTAGATTTCTCCAAGTACTAAAAACTTTCGCAGAGTACCTATTTTTTTTTAAGGTTCTGTAAGAGTGATAATACCCCACTGCATCTCTGTATGAGCCATATTTTTCATACAAGTTTTTAATAAGATTAGCAGACCACTTAACATTCGTATCCGGATCAAACGCTAGTGAAAGGTTATTAAAGGCTTTCGGATGATACATGTAATTAACTTGCATACATCCCATATCTATATTTCTTTTACCTTTTTTTATATAATTTTCTACATATTTTAAAACTAATTCTTTTGACTCAAAAAATTTACCTTTGCCTTTCATATTTATAGTCCAAGGCCATGCAACAAATTCACCTCCCTTTAATTTTTTCCCTGATTCTGTTAGGGCTACAGAAACTAATAAATTTTCAGGTAATTGGTAGACTTTTTCATACTTTTTTGCTGACTCTATACATTTATAAATACCAGCAAATCCCTGATTAAGAAAAAGAAATAATGAAATTGTAGAGTAAATTATAGTTCTCATATTAATTTTTCTGCAATCAATATGCCATTAATGTTAGATTTAAATATGTAATACTAATAAATTTAAAATATATTTGAGGTTGTAATGCTTGGATTAATGTCTAATAAGAACTTGTTGATTTCCTCCTTGATAGAACATAGTTATGAGTATCACGGGAACACGGAAATAGCCCATAGGCTATCTAATGGAAAAATTGAAAAGACCAATTATAGAGAAACAAATATACGAACTAAGAAACTGGCACAATCTTTAATTAATATAGGTATAAAGCTAGGGGATACATTAGGAACAATAGCTTGGAGTAATATAAGGCATCTAGAATTATATTATGGTATTTCAGGAATTGGAGCAATTTGCCATACAATCAACCCAAGGCTATTTAAAGAGCAATTAATTTTTATAATAAATGATGCAAAAGATAAGATTTTGTTTGTTGACCTAGATTTTATGGAGTTAATTTCAGAAATTACTAATAATATTGATACTGTCGAAAAAGTAGTTTTTTTATGCGAATTTAAAGATTTACCTAAAAACTATACAATTAAGCAAGAAGTATTCGCATATGAGGATTTGATAAAAGAAGCAGAAACTCTTCACGAATGGCCAGAGTTTGATGAGTCAACGGCCTCATCACTATGTTATACCTCTGGAACAACAGGCAACCCGAAAGGAGTTTTATACTCACATCGCTCTACCATGATTCACACGTTGGCAGCTGCTAATCCAGATGCCTTGAACATTTCTAGCACTGACGTAATTATGCCAATAGCGCCGATGTTTCATGCCAATGCTTGGGGTATCCCCTATATTGCTAATATGGTAGGAGCGAAACTTGTATTACCAGGTAGACATTTAGATGGAAAAAACGTTTATGATATACTTCAAGAAGAAAAAGTAACTTTTACAGCAGCTGTTCCTACAATATGGTTAATGTTATTTGAGTACTTAGATAAAACTAAATATAAAATAGAATTTTTAAAAAGGTGCGTAATTGGTGGCTCTGCTTGTCCAAAGTTCATGATAGAACAGTTTCATAAAAAGTACGGTGTAGAAGTTATACATGCATGGGGAATGACTGAAACCTCTCCTTTAGGAACAGTAAATAGACCGTTACACAAGCATTTGTCTCTGTCTCAAGAAAAAAAATATGATTTAGCTACTAAGCAAGGCAGACCAATTTATGGAGTTAAAATTAAAATTACAAATGACAATGGAGAATTACTTCCAAATAATGGAAAAGCTTTTGGAAACTTATGGATAAAAGGGCCTTGGATATGTTCAGGATATTTAAATATTTCTCATAGTGAAGTACATGACAATAACGGATGGTTTCTTACAGGCGATGTTGCTAGCATTGATGANGATGGNTTTATGTTAATAACCGANAGGNTAAAGGATGTAATAAAGTCTGGGGGAGAATGGATAAGTTCAATACAAGTAGAAAATATAGCGGTAGGACATGAAAAAGTTTTAGAGGCAGCAGTCATTGGAGCTAAACATCATAAGTGGGATGAACGACCTTTATTATTGGTAGTAAAAGCTGAAGATGTCGAGAAAAGTGAAATATTTACCTTCCTAGAAAATAAAATAGCAAAATGGTGGATGCCGGATGATATAATATTTGTTGAAGAACTACCTCATACGGCTACAGGAAAAATTAGAAAAGTAGAACTGAAAAATAAGTATGAAAATTACCTAATTAATCTTCATACAAAAAGTGATGAAAGTTAGCTACCAAATCTTGAGCTTTTTTGGAAATGAGCTCTACTTCTGCAATTTTATCTTGTATTATTTTTCTATTATGATTAATTCTCGAATTGTTTCTAAAAATGTTAAGTATATTTTCTTTTTGTAAATTAAAAAGTTGATTAATTTCTTTTTCAGTGTAATTATTTTTCTTCTTATTTTGATTTGTCTTTTTTTTGTTAGACTTTTTAAATTTTTTATAATTACTTAAAGCAGTTTCCAGAAAATTTACTAGCTCATCATTAACTATTTTAGACTCTTCAAGTGCCTGCAACATAATCTCGTTCGAGGTAATTATTTTCTCTGTTACTGAGGCTGTTTTTTTATTAATCTCAATTCTTTTTTTTAAATATTCAAATAAATTTACATGAGTACTTTTTTCATTAATAAACTTTCTGGCTCTTTCTAATTGTAAAAGTAAAAGCTCTCTTGTGACATCATATGACTCCCTATAGGCACCATGTAAGTTGTCATGATTAATACTCACTAGAGCTCTATTTTTTTTTATTAAAATAGTATTCTCCAACACAATATCTTCTAGCTCTTCATATTTTTTTATTGTCATTGTTTCTCCTCGTTTTCCTTGGCATTATTATCCAATTTATTTTGAATATTATCTATTCTATTTTTTATCATTTCAGAATCTTCTAAACTTTTTTGATACATCATACTATATTTTTCTACATCTTTAACATAATCTTCAGTTTTAGCATTTGACTCCATGAGTCTATGATAAGTTCCCCTAAGCATTCCAATTACAACAGGGTGAGTTTTTAGTATTATTTTAGATAATTCATTTTTTTCAATTTTTTTTGCAACTACATGAGTTTTGGCTTTAGCAGTAACAGAATGATTTCTATTAAGATAACAACTTATCTCTCCAAATACTTCACTAGGTCCTGCTTCTCCCAACTTAATTTCTTGAGAAGAATAAAATTCAACTGTACCTGATACAATTAAGTATGCATAGGCAGGTGGTTCCCCAAAGTTATATATAACCTCCTTAGGATTCCATGTTCCTTTTAATTTATTATTCATAACTTTTCGCTTTTGATGTATGATACACTATTATGTATATATTAGGGAGGTATATTTGTCAGGTAAAGAATTTTTAGAGTCGGTAGATAAAGTTTTTGAAAATGCAGCAACAGTACTTAAACTTCCAGATTATATTGCAAATCAGATTAAATCTCCAAATTCTACTTATAAGATAAATTTTGGTGTAAAAATACGAAACAGACTTTTTACTTTTACCGGGTTTAGATGTGTTCACTCTGAACATTTAGAGCCAGTAAAAGGAGGTATTAGATACGCAATACATGCAGACCAGTCTGAAGTAGAAGCTTTGGCAGCATTAATGACCTATAAATGTGCTCTAGTTGATATTCCTTTTGGTGGTTCAAAAGGAGCATTAATTATAGATCCTAATATGTATAAGACTAACGAATTGGAGAAAATTACAAGAAGATTTGCACAGGAATTAATAAAAAGAGACTTAATTAATCCTTCACAAAATGTCCCTGCTCCTGATATGGGAACAGGAGAGAGAGAGATGGCATGGATTGCTGACGAGTATAAAAAGTTAAACCCAATAGATATAAATGGATTTGCTTGTGTGACAGGAAAACCAATAAATAAGCATGGTATACGTGGTAGAGTAGAAGCTACTGGGCGTGGAGTACAATATGCTATTAGAGAGTTTTTTAGACATGAGAAAGATAAGAAAGTTGCTAAAATTACGGGAGATTTAGAGGGTAAGACTATTGTAGTCCAAGGCTTAGGAAATGTAGGTTACCATGCTGCAAAGTTTTTATCGAAAGAGGATGGAGCAACTGTAATTGCAGTTATAGAAAGAGATGGTGCTGTATACCAAAAAAAAGGATTAGATATTGAAAAATTAAAAAAATATATTTCTAGAAAAGGGGGAGTCAGAGGATATCAAGGATACATTAAAAATGGAAATGACTTTCTAAAGCATAATTGCGATATTTTAATTCCAGCAGCACTAGAAGGAGTAATAAATAAGGACAATGCAAAAAATATTAAAGCAAAGCTTATAGTAGAGGCAGCCAATGGACCAATTACTTACGAGGCAGATAAAATATTAAGAGGAAATAAAGTTATTATACCTGACTTATATGCAAATGCTGGAGGTGTAACAGTATCTTATTTTGAATGGGTTAAGAACCTAGCAAGAATAAGGTTCGGGAGACTTCATAAAAGAGAGGAAGAAAATAAAATTGAAAAACTGTTAGGAGCTTTAGAAAAAGTTACTAATACATCAATAAATATTAATTATAAAAAAAGCCTTTTAAAAGGTGCTGATGAAGTTGACCTAGTTCGTTCAGGGCTTGATGATACAATGAGACAGGCCTATACTGACATGTCTTATAAGTGGCATTCTTCTAATAAAATTAAAGATTTAAGAACTAGTGCTATGTGTATTGCTCTTAAGAAAATAGCTTTATCTTATCAAACATTAGGTATGTAAAAATTAAATAATATTTTAATAATTACCAAAAATAATTAAGCTGAAGTCAATTTCTTTTTTTTTTTTTTTTTTTTT
>PCCU01000012.1 GCA_002732015.1 Candidatus Pelagibacterales bacterium | reverse complement strand
TATTCTATATTGTAATATATTTTAATATTACAATACTTTAATTATTAATCATGATAAAAGAAGCTTCAGATTGGGTTAAATTTTGTGTTAACACTATAAATAAAGCACCTGATAATAAAATTGCTTTAGACCTAGCATGTGGTTCTGGTCGACACTCAATTTTTTTGTCAAATAAAGGATATAAGGTAATATCAGTAGATTTAAATTTTTTTTATCTGACAAGTTTTTATAAATATAATATTTTTAAGATTAGATCAGATATTGAAAATCTTAATGCTTGGCCTTTCAAAGATGAAGTTTTTGATTTAATTGTAGTGACAAATTTTTTAAATAGATTGATTTTTAAAAGTATAAAAGAGTCAATGAAAAGAAATGGCTATTTAATTTATGAAACCTTTGGAGAAGGTCATGAAAGATTTGGAAGGCCAAAAAATAAAGACTATTTATTACAGAAAGATGAATTATTAAATCTGACCAAAAATATGAGCTTAATTTACTATGAAGAAATTAAAGTAATAAACTTTAAAAAAAAATTTATTAAGCATAGGATTTTATGTAAAAATGTTTGATAACAATAAAATTATTTTTAATAGTCAAAGGTCTTTTAAAGCGTCTAACAAAAAAGTTAATTTATTTTTAAGAAAATTATCTGAAGATGCTATACAAAGATTAGAAATAGAACAAAGCAAAAAATATAATATTCTAGAAATTTTTGCTAAGAATAATATTTTTGTTAAGACATTAGAAAAAAAGAATATAAAAAGTGAAACCTTTCAAACTATTTTTCCTAATACAATAAACTTAAAACATCAAAATATTATTATTAATGATAATAATTTTTCTTCTATAGAAGATGAAAGAATTGACTGTTGCATTAGTTTTTTTCCTTCTTTTTCAAAACCTGATCTAACGCTTATTCTCAAATCTATATACAGAATCTTAAAATTTGAAGGTAAATTTTTATTTTTATTTTTTTCTTCTGATAGTTGCTTAAAATTAAAAAATATTTTTCATGATATATTTAAAACCAAGGTTGAAAATATGTTTATGCCAAGCCCAGATATTTTATTATTAGGAAATATAACAAACTTAATGGGATATAAGAATGTAGTTGTTGATAGATCAAGTTATCTTATAATAAACAAAAAACCAGAAGATATTTGGAGATTTATAAGAGACCTTGGAGTTTCCAATTATTTACAAAATAGAAATAAAACAGCAATTTCTAAACTTAATTACGATAAATTACGTGAAAAAATAAAACTTTTATTAACCGAAGATGGTGTAATTACTAATAAGGTTACTATAAATTATTTAATAGGCACAAAAAAAAACTAACTTCTGTAATCAGCATTTATCTCTATATATTTTTTAGTTAAATCACAGGTCCAAACCTTGCTTAACCCTTTACCTAAATGCAAATCTATATATATGAAAACTTCATTTTTTTTAAGATGATTAGTGACTAAACTTTCGTTATAATTTTTTTTAATTTCCCCATTTTTTATTACATGGTTTTTTCCTATTTTAATTGAAATTTTATTTTGATTTATATTAGAAGATGACTTTCCTATTGCCATTATTATTCGTCCCCAATTAGCATCCTCTCCTGCTATTGCAGTTTTAACTAATAAGGAATTGGCAATACTTAATGCTACATTCTTTGCTTCTTTGTTGTTTTTAGCACCCCTAACCTCAATCTCTATAAGCTTTTTTGCACCTTCTCCATCAATAACTATTTTCTTTGCAAGATCTATTGATAAACAATCTAAGTCTACTTGAAATTTTTTAAGTTGTTTAATAGTAAAAGGCTTTTCCTTATTAGACTTTTTACTATTTATAGAAAACATACTTACCATATCATTTGTAGAAGTATCTCCATCTACAGATATGTTATTGAATGATTTTTCTAGTGAGTGCTTTAACATTTTACTCAATTGTGAAATTGATAAATTTGCATCAGTAAATATAAATGCCAACATGGTTGCCATATTTGGAGCAATCATACCAGAACCTTTGCATATTCCTATAATGTTATACTTATGATTACCTATAGTAGTTTGCTTATAGCAACCTTTTGGGAAAGTATCTGTTGTGGTAATTGCTTTAGCAAATGATGACCAGTCTTGATTGTTTTTATTTTTTTTTGTAGTTATTAAAGGCAGAGAGTTTATAATTTTTGTTATAGGTAATTGCTCTCCAATAACACCAGTTGAAGAAACTAAAATATTTTCTTTATTGCATTTAAAAATTTTAGCTAATTCATTTACTATTTTTAAAACATTTTGATAGCCTTGCTTTCCGGTATAGGCATTAGCATTTCCTGAATTAACAAATAACAGTTTTGCCTTTCCATTATTTTTAATATTTTTTAACCATTTGATGTTTGGTGCATACGTTTTAGATTTTGTTAAAACTGTTGCAACATTTGCTAATTCTTTAAAACTAACCAATGCAACGTCCTCTTTGGCCTTGCTCTTTATTCCAATATTTGCAGTATTAATATTTATACCTTTGATAGGTTTAATTTTTGAAAAAACTTGTGTAATTTTTTTCTTCATAAGTTTATAAAATAATATATAACCTATAATAAATACAAGATTAATAATTAAAAACCTGAGGAATATGTTCTCTTTTATAAAAAATAACTTTTTTACGTCACATAATCAGAAAACTCTAAATGATTACAATAAATTGTTAGAAAAAGTAAACCATGAAGAAGAATATGTAAAAAAACTAAACGATAGTGATTTAAAAAATAATACTAAAAAGTTTAAAGAAATGTTAAAAGAGGGCGATGCTCTGGAAAGTTTATTACCAAAAGCGTTTGCTAATGTAAGGGAAGCAAGCATTAGAACTCTAAGTCAAAGACACTATGATGTGCAAATAATAGGAGGTATAGCATTGCATCATGGGAAAATTGCAGAAATGAAGACAGGAGAAGGGAAAACTCTTGTTTCAACTTTGGCAGCATATTTAAATGCTCTGTCTGGAAAAGGTGTCCATGTAGTAACTGTTAATGATTATTTAGCAAAAAGAGATAGTGAATGGATGGGTAATATCTATAATTTCCTAGGGCTTACTGTTGGATACATTTATTCAGGAATGCCAGAGATTGAAAGGAAAAAAGCTTATGAAAGTGATATAACATACGGAACTAATAATGAGTTTGGTTTTGATTACTTAAAAGATAATATGAAATTTAAAAAAGAGGAAATGAATCAAAAAGCTTTTAATTATGCGATTATAGATGAGGTTGATAGTATATTAATAGACGAGGCAAGAACTCCTTTAATAATTTCTGGGCCAGTAGAAGACAATACTGATTTTTACAAAACAATTAATGGGTTTGTCAGAGGACTCGCTAAGGAAAATTTTGATATAGATGAAAAGTCAAAATCTATAAATTTAAATACCTTTGGTATAGAGTTTTTTGAAAACCTTCTTTCAAAAAGAAATATCATTAAAGATAAAAATCTTTACAGTCCAGAAAACATCAATGTACTTCACTTCATAAATCAATGTTTAAAAGCTCACTTTTTATTTCATAAAGATAAAGATTATTTGGTAAAAGACAACCAAGTAATTATAGTAGATGAGTTTACTGGCAGAATGATGGAAGGAAGAAGGTATTCTGAAGGATTGCATCAAGCTATTGAAGCAAAAGAGAATGTTATTATTCAAAATGAAAATCAAACCTTAGCCTCTATTACTTTTCAAAATTACTTTAGAATGTATCCAAAACTTGCTGGTATGACAGGAACTGCAAAAACAGAAGCTGCTGAATTTTCTGAAATTTATTCTCTTGATGTTTTGCAAATCCCTACTCACAAAAACATGATAAGAACTGATAACAATGATGAAATCTACAGAACAAGAGACGAAAAATGGGATGCTATATGTAAAGAAGTTTTAAGTGCATGTAATAAAGGTCAGCCTGTTTTAGTAGGAACTACAAACATTGAAACGTCTGAGCTAATATCAAAAAAATTAAGAAAGTTTAAAATTAATCATCAAGTCTTGAATGCTAGATATCATGAAAAAGAAGCAAATATTATTGCGCAAGCAGGAAAACCATATGCAGTTACAATAGCTACAAATATGGCTGGAAGAGGTACAGACATTCAACTTGGTGGAAATTTTGAAGAGCAAAAAAATAGAGATCAAAAGTACGTAGAAAAGCTTGCCTATGATAAAAAGAGAGTAATGGAAAATGGAGGGCTCTATGTTATAGGAACGGAACGCCATGAAAGTCGTCGAATTGATAACCAATTAAGAGGAAGGTCAGGACGACAAGGAGACCCAGGATCATCAAAATTTTTTATTTCTTTGGAAGATGACTTAATGAGAATTTTTGGTTCTGAAAGACTCGATACAATGCTAAAAAGCTTAGGGTTAAAAGAAGGCGAAGCAATAATTCATCCATGGATTAGTAAAGCTATTGAAAAAGCTCAATCTAAAGTTGAAAGTAAAAACTTCGAAATAAGAAAAAACTTACTTAAATTTGATGATGTTATGAACGATCAAAGAAACGTTGTCTACAGCCAAAGAAAAGATATCTTAGAAACTAAAAATCCTTACAATTTTTTTCTAGAAATTTTAGAAGAAACTATAGAAAATATTTTAGAATTCTTGACGGATGAAAAAAAAGATGATGATGTTTACAAAGATGAAATAAAAAAGGAATTTAAAAGTAGTCTAGGGTTATTAATTAATAATATTTCATCTAATGATAAAAAAGAGATAAAAGAAGAAATATTTAAGCATATCAAAAATAGTTTAGAAGAAAAAATTAACCTTGTTGGTGTTGATAATTTTAATTTAATTTTAAGGCAATTAACTGTTCAAGTTCTTGATCAACAATGGAAGCAACATTTATTATCACTTGATAATCTTAGACAGGGTATAGGACTTAGAGCCTATGCTCAAAGAGATCCTCTAAATGAATATAAAAGAGAAGCTTTTACTATGTTTGAAGAAATGTTAAGTTCTGTTAGAATTATGATATCTAGATTAGTTATCCTTATAGAGTTTAGAAGTGAGCCATTGATTGATAAAAAAAAATCTTCTAATTATAGGGAAAGACTTCGAAATAAATAAAACTTCACATTAATTTATAATTGATAAAATATAATTCGAAGAAATTCTAGAAGTTCTTATCCACTTAAAGTTTTTTCCGCAAGGTATGGGAAAGAGACCTACTTTTTTATCTAATTTAAACTTGTATTGCTCATAAAGTTTAGTAATTTCATCGGGCGTTATGTATTTATTCCAATCATGAGTTCCAGTTGGTACTAACTTTAAAACTTTCTCCGCCATAAATATAGTTGTAAAATAAGATATTAGGTTTCTATTTATTGTAGATAGTATTATAAGTCCATTTTTATTTAAACAAGATCTTATTTCTGATAAAAAAACTTTATAATCCTTTACATGCTCTATTACTTCCAATGAAATAATAATATCAAATTTAATAGAATTTTTTTTAAAAAAATCAATGCTACATGCTTTATAGTTTATTTTTAAATTTTGATCAGCTGCTCTTTTTTTTGCTACTTTAATAAGTGCATTAGAGGTATCACAGGAAGTAACTTTTGCTCCTTTTTTTGCTAAAGACTCAGATAATATTCCTCCTCCACAACCTAAATCTAATATACTTTTTTTTTTAAATACAGATTCTAAGCAATTAAAACTTTTATATCTATTTAAAATTCTTTCTTGAATAAACAACATTCTTGTCTGATTCATAGAGTGCAAGAGTTTTAGAGGGCCATCATCATTCCACCACTCATTAGAAAGACTATCAAAATTACTTTGTTGCAATTTATTATTCCTTTAACTTATTATTTAGATATTTATTAATATATAAATATAGTAAAAAATGCAAATTATTGTTAAAAAATTCGGAGGTACATCTCTAGCTGATTTATCAAGAATAACAAGGGCAGTTTCTTATATAAAAAGGTCTATGGCTGCTGGCAATAAAGTTGTCGTTGTTGTTTCAGCTATGGGAAAAGAAACAGATAGACTTTTATCATTACAAGATAAATTAGAAGAATATAGAAATAGTGATGATATTGCTTCATTATTATCTTCTGGCGAGCAAGTCTCTAGTTCTTTTTTCTCAATTATTTTAAATAAAAATAAAATAAAAGGAAAATCATTTCAAGGATGGCAAGTACCTATATACACCAATGATAACTTCATTAATGCTATGATTACAGATATAGAAATAAAAAATATATTAAATAGTTTAAAAAATAATCATGTTCCTGTTATTTCAGGCTTTCAAGGAATAAATAATGATGGCAGAATTACAACTTTAGGACGCGGTGGTTCAGATACAACTGCAGTTGCAATTGCTGCAAAATTAAATGCTAAAAGATGTGATATTTATACAGATGTTGATGGAGTGTACACAGGTGATCCTAGGATAGTTCCAAATGCAAGAAAAATGGATACTATTAACTTTGAAGAAATGTTGGAATTATCTTCATTAGGTGCTAAAATTTTGCATACAAGGTCTGTCCAACTTGCTTTACAATATGGAGTAAAGTTGCAGGTTTTATCAAGTTTTACTGGAAAGAAAGGAACTATGTTAGTTAAAGAAACAAAGAGTCTAGAAAATCAAATTATTAGAGGTATTGCACATAGTAATAATGAAGCTTTGATAACACTTGTAGAAGTAAAAAATAAACCTGGTGTTTCTGCACTTATTTTTAATGCACTCGCAACAGAGGGTATTAACGTAGATATGATAGTACAATCAGCTTCACTTAAAGACGAAAAGGTAACCTATGGTTATACCGTAGCAAAAAGTGATGCCACAAAAACTAAAGCTGTAATGCTAAAGATACAAAAAAAGCTATCCTTCAAAGAAGTAATTATAAATAAAAATATTTGCAAAGTATCTGTCGTAGGTCTAGGAATGAGAACTAACTCAGGAGTAGCAAATACTTTGTTTTCTCATTTAGCAAAATATAATATTAATGTGCATGTTATTAGTACTTCAGAAATAAAAATTAGCATTTTAATAGATGCTAAGTACAAAGAGTTAGCTATAAGAACACTTCATGATGGATTTAAATTGGGAAAAGCTAAAAAGTAGCCATGTTGCAAGAAAAAAAAATATTTAAAAACT
The DNA here is from genome assembly GCA_002732015.1 of Candidatus Pelagibacterales bacterium. GTDB lineage: Bacteria > Pseudomonadota > Alphaproteobacteria > TMED109 > TMED109 > JAYYAX01. Next base: position 28,180 of record PCCU01000012.1, on the reverse strand, counting down.
TTTTTGAACTAGGAACATATATACAAAAAAAAAGAAGAGAAACTGGAGAAAGAGTAGAAGCTATTTCTTCTAAACTTATAATAAAAAAAGAGATATTAAAAAATATTGAAAATGGAATATTTTCACAAAATGATTATGAAAAAAATACCTATTTAAAAGGTTTCTTAAAAACTTATATGAAAGATTTAGGTCTCTTGGAGGAATGTGATATTGAAAATTTATTTATTAATAGTTCTATTGACATAAAAAGCTCTGGAGTTTCTCTAGATAACAATAAAACAAGCAGTAATAAATTTGGATCCCTTATTATTTTAGTATCTTTAATATTTATTGGCTTATTATTTTTATTTTGGAACAGAGATACTTATTACAGGCTTTTTGAATTAGAAAAACTTTTAAAATAAGGTTTTATGGAATATTTTAAGAATAAACTAAGTAGAAGAAAAACTAGATTAGTAACAGTAGGAAAAGTTAAGGTAGGAAGTAATGCGCCTATAACTGTTCAATCAATGACAAATACAGTAACCCATAACCTAGAAGCCACAATTCAACAAATAACGGATTTAGAAAATGCCGGCGCTGATTTAATCAGAGTATCTTGTCCTGATGAGAAGTCTACTAAAGCTCTTAAAAAAATAGTAGAAAAAGCAAAAGTTCCTATAATAGCAGATATTCATTTTCACAGCCAAAGGGCAATAGAAGCAGCAGAGGCTGGGGCATCTTGTTTAAGAATTAATCCTGGTAATATTGGTAAAATTGAAAAAATAAAAAATGTAGTAGATGCAGCTAAAAAAAATAATTGTGCAATAAGAATTGGTGTTAATGCAGGATCATTGGAAAAAGAATTCATTGATAAGTTTTATAGAGCTACTCCAGAAGCTATGCTAGCGAGTGCATTGAAGCATATAAAAATCTTAGAAAGCCTTAAGTTTTATAATACAAAAGTTAGTGTTAAGGCTTCAAATGTGCAACTAGCAATTGAGTCTTATAAATTATTGGCAAAGAAAACAAGTTATCCCTTACATTTAGGTATAACAGAAGCAGGCAGTCTTATAACAGGAACCGTAAAATCAGCTATAGGAATAGGAAGTCTTCTTAATGAAGGAATAGGAGACACTATTAGAGTATCTTTATCAGATAATCCAATAAATGAAGTTAAAGTGGGTATTGATATTTTAAATTCCTTAGGTATTAGAAAGTCTGGATTAACTATTATTTCATGTCCATCATGTGCTAGACAGCAATTTGATGTAATAGAAACAGTAAAAAAAATAGAAAATAAATATGCAGGTATTAAAAAACATATTAGCATATCCATTCTTGGATGTGTTGTTAACGGGCCAGGTGAAGCTAAGCATGTAGATATGGGTGTTACTGGAGGAGGAAATAACAATCATCAAATTTATTTAAATGGAAAAAAAAGCTTTATAAGTAAAAATCAAGATCTTACTAAAGTAATCTCAGACCTGATTGAAGAAAATTTAAAAAATGAGTAATAAAAAAATTTCTACAGTAAGAGGAATGCATGATATTTATGGAACTTCCTTCTTCAAGCAAAGAGACATTATAGAAAGCTTTATAAAAGTTGCTTCTCTTTTCAACTTTACTCCTATGAATACTCCAATTATGGAGCACAGTGAAGTCTTTCTTAGAACACTTGGAGACTCTTCAGACGTTGTAATGAAAGAAATGTATTCTTTTTTTGACAAAAGCGATGATAGCATAACACTAAGGCCTGAAGGGACTGCTGGAATTGCTAGAGCATTGATATCAAATGGATTTACTCAAAACTTGCCTCAAAAATACTTTTATTACGGCCCTATGTTTAGATATGAACGACCTCAACAAGGAAGGCTTAGACAATTCAATCAGGTGGGATTAGAGTTTTTCGGAAAAGGTAGTTATTTAGAAGATTGCGAGGTTATAAGAGCGGCACACCATTTTTTAATAGACCTAGGCATACAAAAAGATGTGGTACTTAAAATAAATACTATTGGAAAACTTGATAGTAGAAAGAATTTTATTAAAGAAATAAAGAATTATTTTAACAAAAATAAGAAAAAATTATCATCTGATAGTTTAAAAAGACTTGATAGAAACCCTTTAAGAATTTTAGACTCAAAAGCACCTGAAGACAAAGAATTACTTGAGACGGCGCCTATAATTTATAACTTTTTAAAACAAGAGGAAATAGAAAGCTTTGAAAATGTAAAAAGTACTCTTGAAAGCATTGGTATTTCCTTTACTCTAGACCCTTATTTGGTAAGAGGATTGGATTATTACAGCGATACTACTTTTGAGTATACATTAAAAAAAAATGATAAATTCGCGGTATTAGCTGGAGGTAGATATGATAATCTGATAAAAGAATTAGGAGGTGAAAAAATACCTGGAGTAGGATGGGCTGCAGGAATTGAAAGAATAGAGAATTTAATTTTAAAAAACCCATCAATTAAATTACCTATTGTACTAATTCCTACAAATGAGAAGTATATGAATTATGTTCTAAATATTTCTAATAAGCTATATTTTAAAAATATAAAAAACCAAATACTAGATCATTTTAATCTTAAAAAATCTTTAAAGTATGCTAATAAGATTAATGTAAAAATAGCATTAATAATAGGCGATGAAGAATTTAAAAAAACTAAGATAAGCTATAAAAACTTAGAAAGTGGCAGTCAATTTACTTTAACAGAAAAAGAATTATTTGAAAAAATTAAAAATGAATAAAAATTTACAAACAAAATTAAATCAAATTTCTGAAACCTATAGCGAGATTCAAAAACAATTATCATCACCAAGTATATCAAACGAGGAAAGAATTAGTCTCAGTAAAAAATTTTCTTCATTAGAACAAATCATTAAAAAAAAAGATGAGGTAAAAAAAATAGAAGTGAACTTATCTGAAACCAAAGAACTTTTAAATGAAGAGCAAGATAGTGAATTAGAAGAATTAGCAAGAGAAGATTTAGATAGTCTTAAAAAAAGCCTTGAAATAGAAAATGATAATTTAAAAAAACTATTAATACCAAAAGATATAGATGACGAGAGAAATGCTATAGTAGAAATTAGAGCTGGTACAGGAGGAGATGAGGCTGCATTATTTTCTATGGTTCTTCTTAGAATGTATCAAAAATATGGAGAAATAAATAAATGGAAATTTGAATTACTCAACTTTCAAGAAACCAATATTGGGGGGTGTAAAGAAGCTATTTTATCATTTACAGGTAAAAATGTCTTTTCTTCTTTAAAATATGAATCTGGAGTTCACAGAGTTCAAAGAGTGCCACAAACTGAAACACAAGGTAGAATTCATACCTCTGCATCAACAGTTGCTGTGTTACCTATGGTTGAAGAGTTAGAAGTAGAAATCGATCAGAAAGACCTTAGAATTGATACTTTTAGGTCGCAGGGAGCTGGAGGACAGCATGTTAATACTACAGATAGTGCCGTAAGAATTACTCATATTCCTACAAATACAGTTGCAAGTTGTCAAGACGAAAAAAGTCAACATAAGAATAAAGCTAAGGCTATGAAAATTCTTACTTCGAGAATTTATGAAAAACAAAAAAAAGAAAAAGAAGAAGCTCTAGCAAACAAAAGAAAGTCTTTAGTTGGAACTGGAGACAGATCAGAGAAAATTAGGTCTTATAACTATCCTCAGGGAAGAATTACAGACCATCGAATAAATCTTACCTTATATAAATTAGAAGAAATTATCTCTGGTAATGCTCTTAATGAAGTAATAGACCCTCTAAAAGAAGCCGAGATGGAAGAAAAGCTAAAAGAAATAGTATGAGGGTAAGTCATTACGTTAAACACAAGCTAAAAAGCTTAAAACACTATGGATTAGAAAATCCTTTACGAGAAATTAGGTATATTTTAAAAGAAAAGCTTAATCTTAGCTATGAGGAGCAAATTTTTAATAAAGACCTTGTTATTAGTGTTCACGAAATTCTCGAACTTGAAAAAATTTTTGAAGAAAGGAAGAAAAAAAAACCTTTATCAAAAATTTTAAATAAGTCTTACTTTAGAGATATAATATTATCAGTGAATGAGCACACTTTCTCTCCAAGGATTGATACTGAAGTTTTAATTGATATTTTAATCGAGCAAAAAATTAATTGTAAAAATATATTAGAGTTAGGAACAGGAACAGGAGCACTATCAATTTCCCTATTAAAACATTACAAGACAGCAAAATCAATAGTAACAGATATTAGTAAAGAAGCCATTTACATAGCAAAAAAAAATGCTATATTTAATAATACAGTCCATCAAATGCAATTTATTTGCTGTGATTGGTTAAGTTGTTTTGAAAATCTAAATTTTGATATTATAATTTCTAATCCTCCTTATGTTAAGAGGTCTGAAATTAAGTTTTTAGATGATGAGGTAAAAAATTATGATCCTCTAATATCTTTAGATGGAGGAAATGACGGGTTAGTTTCGTATAGAAAAATATTAGACAGCATAAAAAAAATAGGAAAAAAAAATTTAATAGTATTATTTGAGATAGGGTTTGATCAAGCTAAACAAGTTACCAACATTATGAAAGAACATAATTTTAAAAAAATTCAAATATTTAATGATTATTGCAATTTACCCAGATGTATATTAGGAAAAGTTTAATAGGCAACAACTTATGAAGAAAAATTACTCATTTAAGAGAAGTAGAGGAAAACCTCAAAAAAAACAATCATCTTTAAATAACAATGGCTTCAGAGTTAAAGGAGAAAACAAACCAAAAGGTAAACCAATAGAAATAGTCGGAAAATATGAGCTTATGGCTAGAGACGCATCCTCAGCAGGAGACAGGGTAGCTGCAGAAAATTATATGCAACATGCTGAACATTACCTTAGGATTAGTAACGCAATTAAAGAAAAAAAAGTAGATAATTAAATTTTTACTCTTGTGATATAAGTTCCTAACAACCATATCTAATTCATAGGTGAATATGAATTTAGAAAACTTTGATCAAAAATCTACCATTTTAATAAATGCTGCTTTCAGTTATGCTTCAGAAAGTAACTATGCATACTTAACGCCTTTAAATATATTAGAAATAATGATTAAAACAAACGAAGATGTGAAGTCAACATTGCGTCATTTTTCAGTAGATTTAGATAATTTATATCAAGAAGCCCATAAGCATACAAAAAAAACAAAGAAAAAAAGTGAAAATGAGGAAACTTTGATACAAGGAAATATTGTAATGCTAATGGAACAAGCTCAAAATGAAGCAAAAAATCTAGGTTCTAAAAAAGTGAATTGTAACACTATTCTTCTAACACTAACTTCTGATATTTCACCGCAATCTAAGTTATTACTTGAAAGTCATGGGGTGACTTTTAAGAAACTTTTTGACTTTCTTAACTCTAAAAAAATTACCAAAAATCTTGAATTAGAATTTATTGAAAAGTATACAGTAGATATTACATCTCTTGCTTTAAATAATAAAATAGACCCTATAATTGGAAGAGAGGAAGAAATTAAAAGAACGATTCAAATTATTTCAAGAAGAACAAAAAATAATCCAATATTGATTGGTGATCCGGGTGTTGGCAAAACAGCTATTGCAGAAGGAATAGGCATTAAAATTATTGAAAATCAAATACCAGATAACCTAAAAAACTCTAAATTACTTTCATTAGACTTATCTTCAATGTTAGCAGGGGCAAAATTCAGAGGAGAGTTTGAAGAAAGACTTAAAAGTCTTTTAAATGAAATAAATGATATGGAAAATGTAATTTTATTTATAGATGAAATACATACTATAATAGGAACAGGAGCCAGCGAAGGTTCTCTAGATGTAGCAAATATTATAAAACCAGCGCTAGCTAGAGGAAGTCTGCAATGTATTGGAGCAACAACACTAGATGAATATAGAAAGTATTTTGAAAAAGATGCTGCCTTAACCAGAAGATTTCAACCTATTTTTATAAATGAACCTTCAGTAAATGATACAATATCAATTTTAAGAGGCTTAAAAGAAAAATATGAGCTATATCATGGCATAAGTATTTCTGATAAAGCTATAGTGTCTGCAGCAATACTATCCAATAGATACATATCGACAAGAAAACTTCCAGATAAAGCAATTGACCTAATTGATGAGGCAGCAAGTAAAAGAAAAATAGAACTTAAGTCAAAACCTGCAAAAGCAGAAAAAATTGAAAATAAAATTATTAAAAATAAAATTGAGATCGAGTCATTACAGAGCGATAGAGAAAATTCAAAGCAAAGAATAGAATTGTTAGAAAATGATAATAAAAAATTAAAAGTGTGCTTAGATAAAATATTAAAAGAGTGGAAATCTTATGAAGAAAAAATTAGTAATCTTAATTTGCTCAAAGAAAACTTAGAAAAAAAAAAGATAGAACTAAAGTCAGCTGAAAGGAAAGGTGATTTGAATTTAGCAGGCAAGTTAACTCATCTTACGATACCCGAAATAGAACAAAATATAAAAGAAACTGAAACTACTAATAAAATATTACTTGAAAATAAAAAAGTTACAGAAGATGATATAGCTGTAATATTATCAAACTGGACCGGAATACCTACAAGTAAAATTTTAGAAACCGAAAAATCTTCCCTTCTTAATTTAGAAAATATTTTACATGAGAAAATAATAGGACAAGATAAAGCAATTGAAGCCATATCCTCAGTTATAAAAAGATCACGAACTGGTATAAACAATCCAAATAAACCTATTGGATCTTTTCTATTTTTAGGTCCTACAGGAGTAGGAAAAACAGAAATCGCTAAAACTTTAGCCAATTATTTATTTAATAGCGATAAAGAATTGTTGACAATAGATATGTCTGAATTTTCAGAGAAACATTCGGTATCTAAGCTGATCGGTTCTCCTCCTGGCTATGTTGGATTTGATGATGGAGGAAGATTAACTAAAGCAGTTATAGAAAGGCCTTTCAAGGTGATATTGTTTGATGAAATAGAAAAAGCACACCCTGAAATATTCAATATTTTTCTTCAAATACTAGATGAGGGAAGGTTAATTGATAGTAAAGGAAAATATGCCGATTTTAGAAATACCATAATAATTCTTACTTCTAATCTTGGGAGTTCTTTCTTGCTAAATGGAGAAAAGGAAAAAGCTTTTGATGTGCTTAAAAAAAAATTTAAGCCAGAGTTTTTAAATCGGTTAGATGAAATAATATTTTTTGATAAGCTTTCTGAAAATAATATAAAGCTAATTATTAAAAAAGAATTATTAGATTTTAAAAAACGTTTAGCTGAAAAAAAAGTATATATTGATTTTTCTGACAATATTATCTCTTATCTTCTTTCTAATGGCTTTAATTCAGAGTATGGCGCTAGGCCTCTTAAAAGGCTTATAGAAAAAAAAATAGGTACTTTTATTGCCGACCAAATCATTAAAAATAATATAAAGAATGATAATAAAGTTCTTTTAGATATAAAAGAAGAATTATTAAGCTATAAACATATTAATTAGGATTAATTATTTTTTTTAAAATATTTTCTTTTATCTTAATAAACTCTTCTAATTCATCTTTTGATAACTTTCTAGCTTCAGGAAGCTTTAGCTTCTGAGGATTAATTTGTTTATTATTGAAAAGTATCTCATAATGCAAATGTGGCCCTGTAGACCTTCCAGTTGATCCAACATAGCCTATAACTTGTCCTTGTTTTACTGTTTTTCCTTTTTTAATGCTTTTAGCAAATCTATGTAAATGAGCATATGCAGTTTTATATTCTGAGTTATGTCTAATTCTAATATATTTTCCATAACCTCCATATGTATTAGCTCTTTCAATTAACCCATCTCCAGCTGCATAAATAGGAGTGCCTGTTTTAGCAGCAAAATCTACTCCTTTATGCATTTTAGTAAACCCCAATACAGGGTGTCTTCTTTTACCAAACCCAGATGATAATCTAGCTCCATCTATGGGTGTTTTCATTAATGTTTTTCTAATACTTTCTCCTTTAGAATTAAAATATTTATGTCCTCCTTTGTTTGAATCATATCTAAACATTTCAATATTATTTTTTTCCATTTTAGCATTTGCATAAATTATATTTCCTGGCATTATTTTTTCACCTTTATAGTTTAGTAAAAATTCGTAATAAACAATAAATAAATTTTTTCTTCTAATATCTCTCTGAAAGTCAATTGAATAGCTAAATAATCTAACCATATCTATTAATATTTCTTGAGGAAGATTTACTTTTAAAGAATCTACATAAAGACTATTTTCTATATTAATTTCTTTTAATATAAATATTTTTTGCACAGGTTTCTTAAATATATACTCTTTGAAGCCATAAGGAGTATTAATAACCTGAATCTCTCTTAATTCATTTACACCTAAAGATAATCCATAAAGCTTATTTTTTTCAAAAGCTATAATTATCTCTTGATCTGGCCTTATTCTTTTAGGGTTATATATTTTTTTAAGGCTATTAAGTAGATTACCTATTTTCTTAGAATCGATGCCTTCTTTAATTAGCATATTAAAAAGATTATTGCCTTTCGTTATCTTAATTTTTCTTTTCTTTAATTGAGGCGCATTCAAAAGGCTTATTCTTGTACTATTAGATTTCGTGCTTTTTTTTATAGAGACTTCTACACGTTCATAGATTACTTTATCAACTTTTTTAGTCGGGACTATTATAGTTTCATAACCTGTAGCACTTAAATACGTTAAAACTGATTTATATTTAGACTTAATTAAGAAAAAACCTATTATCTTTCCATCGTTTGTTCTTATTATTCTTCCCTTAGTTCCTAGCTTTATCTTTACAGGGTTTAATTTAGATGAAAAAGATTTAATGGCGCTACTAATTTCTTTCCTTTTCGAACCTGGTACATATAAAAAATTAAGTAGTGTATCTCCCTTATTAAAAATAAAATCTTCTTCTATTAAATTACTATTATTATTAATTTCTTCTTGAAAATGATTTTCTATTTCTAATAGGTTTTTATTATCAGAAAAATGTTCTAAGCCTTTTTCTAATACTTTATGAGCAAAATTTGTAGAGGTAATATAAGTTTTAAATTTATTTTGAAATTTTTTTATTAAAACAGCATCTATGCCATCTATATTTATAGCAAAGCTGTCAAGTTTACCTTCTGCAAAAGGTAAAATTAAATAACTTAATTCTGTTAACATTTCTGGGGGATATGCCATTTTAAAAGATTTCGTTGCTAAATAAGCATCTTCTAAACTTAGACCGGCTCCTCTTAATACTCCTTTAAGAATTTCTTCATTGAATTTACTTTTATATATCTTTCCTTCATCAATCTTTTCTATGGAATTTACGTTCTTTGCTAATAATAAAAAAGTTATATTAAGCAAACATATTACTTTAATGAAAAAATTATTTTCTTTAAATATACTGTAATTCATCAATTTCTTTTTTCATTAATTCTTTTACTCCAGGATCACTTATATAATGACCAGCTCCGTGAGCTTGTACAATTTTTATATTAGGTAATCCTTTACTAAATAATGATGAGTTTATCGGAGGACATAACAAATCATAATCAGCCTGTATAATTGAAATTGGAATATCTTTTAAAATACTTTTATTGTCTAAAAGTTCTCTCTTCTGTAAAAAAAATCTATTTTTTATATAATGATTCTCCAAAAAAGGAGTATTAGGAATATTTTTAAGTCTTTCATTTAAATTAATTTTTTTCTCTAAGATTCTTGAGAAGTTATGGGTTTCTATACTTATAGAAGATAAACTTTTTTCATATTCTTGCCAAAGCTCGGCTGCAATACAAACTTCCTCTAAACTTTTACTTGTTAACATTTTACCTAATTTTTCAATAGGACTTGTATCATATTTATTTTTCAAAATGTTGTTGAGTTCAGCAATTAAATTAGGTTTAAAAGTCAAAGGTCCAACTCTAAATGCCCATTCTACTTCATCGTCTGTTCCTAAAAACAATGACCTTAGAACCATACCTTTAACATAATTAGGATATTTTTCTCCGTATGCTATTGCTAAAGTAGAACCCCATGATCCTCCAACTATAAACCACGAGTCAATTTTTAAAAATTTTCTTATATATTCAATATCCTCAATTAAGTGGTAAAGAGTATTATTTTTTAAAAGTCTTTTTGGAAAAGATTTACCTGATCCTCTTTGGTCTAAGAATATAACTCTATAAATTTTGTTATCAAACAAACCTTTTTGCCAGTTTGAACATCCACTTCCAGGTCCACCGTGCAAGAATATTACAGGTAATCCGGTTTTCTTTCCATACTCTTCTATATAAAGAGTATGTTCATCTCTTTGTATTTCATGTATTGCAAATGGTTTCTTAATAGGATATAACATTTAAATTAAAAATATAATAATATGAAAAAAAGTATACACCCAGATTACCATGAAATAAAAGTTGTTATGACAGATGGAACTGAATTTACTACTAAGTCTACTTTAGGAAAGCCTGGTGAAGTTTTAAAACTAGATGTTGATCCTTTATCTCATCCCGCTTGGACAGGAGGCGGAACTCAACTTAGAGAGAATGCAGGACAAGTTGCAAGATTTAAGAAAAAGTTTGGAAACTTTAAAGTTTAGAACTTATTTTTTCAAGCTCCACTCTTATTTTTTTTGGTATTTCTACTTTTTCCTTCATGTTATTTCTCTTTACAAAAACATGAACAAAGTAACCTTCAGCACAAGCGATATCTTGTTCTATTTTAAAAAGTGAAATATCGTAAATTACACTTGATTTTCCTATTTTAAATGTAGATAGCCCTGCTTCTATTTTTTCAGGATACTGAAGTGATTGTTTAAATTGACATCTAGTTTCTGGCGAAACTGCTATTACTTCAGAACTAAACGGATTATATTCACATTTGTTAATTAAGAATCTATTTATAACAGAATCAAACAAAGAATAGTAAATAACGTTGTTAATATGACCAAAAATATCGTTATCTCCAAATCTTGTATCTATTGTTTCAAGATATTTATAGTTAGATTTAACTTTCAATGTAATTATTTATTAATTTTCTAACATTATCAGACCTTTCATGTATATGAAAATGTCCACAGTTTTCAATGGTCTCTATGGAAGAATTTTTTAAAATACTATTAAGCAAATAACTACTTTTTATAGGAGTCATTATATCAAGTTTTCCAGCAATTATTAAAATAGAATTTTCTATTTTTTTAAGTTCTAAATCATTCACCGTATATTTATTACAAGCATTTAGATCTAAAAACAAATTATTTTCTGTTTTATACATTAAGGTATTTATAAAGTTGGGAAGATTTAAACCAATTAAATGACTTCCCCTAAGCTTAGAAGCACTAGGTAGAGACCAATTAATCATGTTTAATATTGCTTCACTACTATTTTTCTTGCTTAAATCTAGCAAACTCCTACTAACTTTCATAGGATAAGAAACTCCAATTAAAACTACCTTTTGAGCATTGAATAACTTATTTATAATAATACTTAAACAAATTAAACTTCCCATGCTATGTCCGACTAAAATATTTTTTTTTGAAGAATACTTTTTTACTATTTTTTTAACATATAAAGCCATCTCGTCAATCGAGGATAAGCCTTTTTCCTTATTATCTCCATGTCCAGGTAAATTGATTGCTAGAGTTGAATATCCTTTAAAAAAATAAAAACGATTTAACATTGACCAGAATGTATTATCACAACCTGCACCATGAATAAAAATCATTAAGGGACTTCTATCACTAAACTTCTTGTAATTATATTTATCATTAATTTTAGTCATACTTATTTAAAGGATTTTAATAAAGCACTATTAATATCTTTCAATAAATCATCTAAATCTTCTATACCAACTGATATTCTGATAAGGTCTTCAGTTATTCCTACTTTGGTCAGCTCAGATTTACTTAATTGGGAATGTGTAGTACTAGCAGGATGAATTATTAAAGATTTTGCATCGCCTATGTTTGCTAAATGAGAAAATATTTTAAGACTTTCTATGAACTTAACTGCTCTTTTTTTTCCTCCCTTCAAGCCAAATGAAATGATTGCGCCAGAACCTTTTGGCATTAATTTACAGGCTACTTTATATCCTTTATGTGATTTTAAACTAGGGTGTTTGACCCAACTAACTTCATCCTTTCCCGATAAAAAAGAAGCTATATATTCAGCATTGGAAACATGCTTCATCATACGTGGGCCAAGAGTTTCAACTCCTAACATTATATAAAACGCATTTTGTGGAGACAAAGCTGCTCCAAAATCCCTTAAACCTTCAGCTCTTGCCCTACTCAAAAATGCTCCAGGTCCAAACTCTTGATAAAAATTAAGGTTATGATAACCAAGATATGGTTCTGTTAAGTTGCCAAACTTTTTACTATTGTTCCAATCAAAACTACCGCTGTCAATTATAACCCCTCCGATAGCAACCCCATGGCCACCTATGAACTTAGTTGTTGAATGCATTACTAAATTTGCACCAAAATCAAAAGGATTACATAAGTAAGGAGTAGCTATAGTATTATCTACAAGGAAAGGAATTTTTAACTCTGTAGTTAATTTTGATATTTTCTCAATATCTAATACCTCAAGCCCTGGATTGCCAAGGCTTTCTGCAAAAAATAATTTTGTATTTTTTTTAATACTTTTTTTTATTTGAGTAAAATTAGTAGGATCTACAAAAGTAGTGCTTATACCAAACCTCTTTAGAGTTAATCCCAATAAATTTCTACTTCCTCCATAAATTCTATTTGACGAAACAATATGATCGCCTGCGTTTAATAAAGTTGCTATTGTTAAATGAAGTGCAGCTTGTCCACTAGCAGTACAAATTGCTCCTATACCTTTTTCTAAAGAAGCTAACCTCTCCTCTAAAGCACTTACAGTAGGATTTGATATTCTAGAGTACAAATGACCATCTTGCTCTAGATTAAAAATTGAACTAGCATCACTTGCATTTTTGAATACATAAGAGGTAGTCTGATATATAGGAAGAGCTCTAGATGCGAAGTCATTATCTAAGTTCTGTCCAGAATGAAGGCTTAATGTATTAAAGTTAAATAATTTTAGTTTTTTTTTTTTCATGCTATTCAATTAAAAAATTTTTCAGCTTCTTTCTTTTGCTTTAATTTTTTATTTATTTCAATCTCTACAATAGATACATAGTCTAAAAGTTTTTTTTTATAATCATCAAGTTCTTCTATAGAAAAATTTTCTATTGTTTTTTTTACTTCTTTTTCAGAAATGATTTCAATTTCATCCATATAATAGCTAGTATATTATAATTAGTAAGAATTTATAAGTATTTATTATGAAAAATCGTAAAATTATGAAATGTATTAAAATTAAGCAATATGGTAAAGCTGAAAATTTAGTATATGAAAATGAAAAAGTACCTTCTATCTCAGATCACGAAGTACTAATAAATGTAAAAGCAATCGGTGTAAATAGACCTGATATTCTTCAAAGATTAGGACTTTACTACCCTCCCCCTGATGCATCATTAATTCCTGGCCTAGAAGTTTCTGGAAAGATAGTGCAGATAGGAAAAAAAGTTAAAAATTTTAAAGTAAATCAAAAAGTTTGCGGATTAGTACATGGAGGAGGTTACGCTGAATATTGTAAAGTACATGAAAACCACGTACTTCCTATCCCAAAAGGGTTAAACTATATAGAAGCTGCCGGCATACCTGAAACATATTTTACTGTTTGGGCTAAGTTATTTGATATTGGAAAAATAAAAAAAAATCAAAGATTATTGGTGCACGGAGGTTCTAGTGGTATTGGAACTACCGCTATTCAACTTGCTAAAATTATTGGATGTGAAGTAATAACAACTGTAGCTGATAAAAATAAGGCTATCTTTTGTAAATCTTTAGGAGCAGATTTAGCTATTATTTATAAAAAAGAAGATTTTTTTAAGAAAATATTAGACTATACAAAAAATAAAGGAGTTAATATCATATTAGATATGATAGGAAAAAGTTATTTCTCAAAAAATTTAAAACTTTTAAGTGATAAAGGAAAATTTATAAGTATAGCATTTTTATCAGGAAGTAAAGTTCAATTAGATTTAGCTCTAATTCTTAAAAAAAGAATTCTAATTACTGGCTCTACTTTAAGACCAAGAACTATCGAAGAAAAAACTAAAATAGCAAAAAGTGTTAAAAAATTTTGTTGGCCTTTATTTGAAAAAAAAACTATTAAGCCTATTATATATAAAACTTTTAAATTGAAGGATGCTGTTAAAGCCCATAAACTTATGGAAAGCAGCAAACATATTGGAAAAATTATATTACTAAACAAAAACTAAGGAGGAATAATGAGCACCCCACTAATGCCAAAATCTACTGCAGTTTGGTTGGTAGAGAACACAAGTCTTACCTTTGAACAAATATCAAAGTTTTGCAATCTACATATATTAGAAATTCAAGGAATTGCTGATGGAGAAGTTGCAGTAGGAATACAAGGAAAAAATCCAATCATGTCCGGAGAGCTAAGTAAAGAAGAAATTAAAAAGTGTGAGATGGATCCATCGAAAAATTTAGAAATTATTAAAGATGTAATTCCTCTAAGTTCTACTTTAAAAAAAGGTAAAAAAAAATTTACTCCTGCTTCAAGAAGACAGGTTATACCAGATGCCATTTCTTGGCTTATAAAGTATCATCCTGAACTGACTGATCCTCAAATTGCAAAACTGATTGGAACTACAAAAAATACTATCAACTCTATAAAAAATAGAGAACATTGGAACATACAAAATATTACACCTAGAGATCCTGTTTTACTAGCTTTATGTTCGCAAAGCTCTTTAACTGATGCTATTATTAAAGCAAAAAAGAAAAAAGATAGATTAAGTAAATCTGAAAATGTTAACAAATAGTATTATTAACCTCTTCAAAAAAACCAGAGTGTTTTTGGTAGGTGATATCATGTTAGATCGCTATGTTTTTGGTAAAATTAATAGAATTTCTCCTGAAGCTCCAGTTCCAATTTTTTTAGCAAAAAGTTCTAAAGAAGTTTTAGGAGGCTCTGGAAATGTTTTGAGTAATTTAGTTGCTTTAGGAACAAAACCTGCATATTTGACTATTATAGGAAAAGATGTTCCTGGAAAGAAAATAAAAAAGCTTTTAAAAAACCTTGGTTTTAAAGATTATACCCTTATTATAGATAAATCTAGAAAAACAACTGTTAAAACCAGATATATTTCAAATAGTCAGCAGATAATAAGAATTGATGAAGAAACATCTGGAAGTGTATTAAAAAAAATTGAAAATGAATTTCTTAAAAAGATAGATAATTTATTAAAAAACAAAGATGTTATAGTTATATCTGATTATAATAAAGGGGTCATTAATAAGAGAGTATGCGAATACATTATTAAAAGAGGAAACTCATTAAAAATCCCGATCATTATAGACCCAAAAAATAAAAATTTTGATATTTATAAAAACTCTACATTAATAACACCAAATCAATTAGAAGCCTCAAGAATATCTCAAATGAATATTGATAGTAATGCTAAAACTGAGAAATGTGGAAATATGATTATGAAAAAATATAATATTAAAAATGTTCTAGTAACTAGAGGAGATAAAGGACTCTCTCTAATCACTAAAAAGGCTTCCTATCATTCTCCTACTATTTCTAAAGAAGTATATGATGTTTCAGGAGCAGGTGATACAGTACTAGCTTTAATAGCTGCTAGTTTTCCAAATAAAATTGAAGAAACAAAGGCTTTAACTTTAGCTAATAAAGCTGCTGGAAAAGTAATAGGAAGAATTGGCACTAGTCCTATTTCATTAAATGAACTTTTCGATAATGTTCCTAGACAACATTATAATAAAATTTTTGACATAAAGTTACTTTGTAAAAAATTAGAAGAAGATAGAAAAAAAGGTTTTAAAATTGGTTTTACAAATGGGTGTTTTGATGTTTTACACTTCGGTCATATAAATTGCATCGAAAAAAGCAAAATGTATTGTGATAAATTAGTTGTTGCCTTAAATAGTGACATTTCAGTAAAGAAGCTAAAAGGAAAAAATAGGCCTATTAACAATGAACTATACAGAGCTAAAATATTATCATCTCTAGAGTTTTGTGATTATGTAATTATTTTTAATGAAAAAACACCTTTATCCTTAATAAAAAAAATTAAACCTGATCTTATCACTAAAGGCGGTGACTACAAAAGTAAAAAAATAGTAGGAGAAAATGAAGTAAAAAAGTGGGGAGGAAATGTTTTAACATTAGATTTTGTAAGAGGTCTAAGTTCTACAAATATTATAGATAAACTAAAAACTTAATTATTTAGTAATCCTTTTTCTAATTTTTCTAGTTTTTGAAAATAAGTTTAATAAAAACTTAGAGTCTTGTTTTTTAATTGCTTCCTCAAGCTTTGAAAGATCATTCTTGAATATTTTTAACATTTTTAATATAGAACTTTTGTTTGATAGCATTATATCTCTCCACATAATGGGATCTGATGCTGCGATCCTAGTAAAATCTTTAAATCCGCTTGCGGCATACTTAATTACTTCAGTTTTAATTGATTTTTCTAGATTTGCAACAGTACCAACTATTGAATAGGCAATTATATGTGGAATGTGCGATGTTATTGCTAGAACCATATCGTGATAATCAGCCTCCATAATATCTACTTTCATTCCTACCAAATTCCACATTTTTATCACAACCTCCAAAGAGTCTTTACTTGTTTTTGAGCTAGGAGTAATAATACAATAACCACCTTTAAATAATCCTTTAAACCCTGCTTCTGGCCCTGAGTTTTCTGTACCAGCTATTGGATGACCAGGAACAAAGTCAACTTGCTTAGGGAGAACTTCTTCCGAAATTTTTATTAAGGATTTTTTTACAGATCCTACATCTGTCACTATCGCTCCGGGCTTCAAATGGCATGAAATGCTTTTAATAACTTTTGTAAAGGCCTCTACAGGAACTCCTACAACTATTATATCAGCATCTCTAACTGTATTTTTATAATTATCTTCAACTTTATCTACAATCCTAAGTTTTTTTAAAGTATCTCTCGTTTTCTTTGTTCTTGAAAAAGCAGCCGACTTTTGGTAAAAATTTTTTTCCTTTAAATCTCTTACTAGTGAGGAATTAATTAGGCCCATACCTATAAAAGCTATTTTTTTAATTTTTTTCATTATTTTTTTTTAGTTTAAAATCTGGATATGCTCCTAAGAATTTTAATTCATTATAATTTAATAAATTAGCTGATGCATATAAATAATTGCTTTTTAGTTGATGAATTTTTTTTAGACTTTTGTCTTTTATTGAAATTTGAGACAAATATATAAATGAATTATTGCCTTCTAAAATTGGTTTGTCTTTAGAAACTACAACTAACTTTGGAGTACTGTTTTTTTTTTTTAAAAATGGAATAACCGAAATTATAAATAAATCTTTAAAATTTTTATTAATCCACCAATAATCTCTTTTAACTTTGTCTGGGTAAGGCAAAATTAATAGTTTGTTTTTATTTTTTTTAATTTTTAAAAAAGCTTTATCAAGGCTTTTATAAGTTTTAATAACGATATTATATCCAAACGCATCAAAAATTATTTTTTTCTCAGATTTTTTTAAAGTTTCAGAAATTAAGAATTCAATGCCTCCCTGTAGGTTTGTTTGATGAAAAAATATTTCTTTCCAAAAACTTAAAATATCCTGTTCACTAAATAAGCTATTTTTATTTAAAAATAGTCTACTTAATATTTTCATTTGCCTCTCAGGTCTAAATAAATTTGAATTCTTAGAATTTTTACTTTTAAGGTTTCCAATATCTAAAGCTATCTTAGATCTATTTTTCAATAATTCTAAAATCTTATCATCAATTAAGTCTATTTTTTTTCTAAGTTTATCTAAATTTTTCATTTATTTCTTACTTTTTATTTTCTTTCAGCAAATAATGATGTATTTTTGTTTTTTGTATTAAAATTTATATGTTATATCATAAAAAAAAACTTAATAACATTTATAACTTTATACATAAACCGAGTTTGAGTTTAAAGAAAAAGTTTGTACTTGAGTCAGGAGACTTTATTATTAACCCAACAATAGCCTATAAGACATACGGAAAATTAAATAAAAATAAATCAAATGCTATATTAATTTGTCATGCACTTACAGGAGACCAATACGCTGCAGGAGATCATCCAGTAACAAAAAAAAAAGGATGGTGGAATGATTTAATTGGCAAAGGCAAAGTTTTTGATACAAATAAGTATTTTATAATCAGTTCTAATGTTTTAGGGGGGTGTATGGGTACTACTGGGCCAAATAGTTTAAACCCTGAAACAAAAAAAATATATGGCTTAAGTTTTCCAGAAATTTCAGTAAAAGATATGGTTTCTCTTCAAATAGAATTAATCAATAACTTTGGTATTGAAAGGTTATTCTGTGTAGCTGGAGGTTCTATGGGTGGAATGCAAGTTTTAGAATGGGGCATAAATTACAGTAATAGAGTAAAATTATTAATCCCTATCGCTACTTCTTTTAGACATACCGCTCAAAACATTGCATTTCATGAAGCAGGAAGACAGGCAATTAAAGCTGACCCTGATTGGAATCTAGGAAATTATATTGAGGCTAAAAGTTTTCCTAAGAAAGGTCTTGCTGCTGCAAGATCTATTGCACACATTACTTATATGTCAGAGGAGCATCTAGAATCAAAGTTTGGTAGAGCAAAAAATGAAAAACCTCTCTCTCAAATATTTGAAGGTAGTTTTGAAGTAGAAAACTATCTTCAATATCAGGGTATTTCTTTTGTAGAAAGATTTGATGCAAACTCCTATTTATATTTAACAAGATCAATGGACAGGTTTGATTTATCAGAAAACTTTCAAGGAAAATTAGAAAAGTCCTTCGTAAATAATATATCACGTTGGCTACTGATTTCATTTACTAGTGATTGGTTATTTCCTACCTCAGAAAGCAGACTTATTGTAAATGCCCTAATGGCAAACGCTTGTGATGTAAGTTTCGTAGATATTAATACAAATAGAGGACATGATAGCTTTTTAGTAAAAGTTCCCAGATTTTATAATATTTTGAAAGGATTTTTATCAGGAGTCTCATTTTAATTATGGAAAATCGAGTAGACCATAATATAATAACAAATATAGTAAAAAAAAATTCTAGAGTTTTAGATATAGGTTGTGCCGATGGAACGTTATTAAAAATTCTAAAATCACAAAAAAATATTTCTGGCCAAGGCATTGAAATTGATCATATAAAAGTTGAAAACTGTTTAAGAAAAGGATTATCTGTGGTAGAAGGTGATGCTAATTTTGAAATAGTTAATTTTCCTGATTATTCGTTTGATTATGTAATTTTAAGTCAGACTTTACAGACAGTTGCAAGACCAAAATGGGTGTTAAAGGAAATATTGAGAATAGGAAAAAATGCAATTATATCCTTTCCTAACTTCGGACATTGGTTATGTAGATTTCAATTATTTTTAAATGGAAAAATGCCAGTAACAGAAGATTTAAAATTATCATGGTATGATACTCAAAATATTCATTTATGTACTGTAAAGGATTTTCTAGAATTATTAAAAGATATGAAACTTCACACTGATGAAGTTTATGGAATAACAAGGAATAAAAAAATTATCCAATCTAATAAAAGCCTATTAAATATTTTTGCAGCTCACGCCGTTCTTCTTGTTACAAAAAAAACTAAAAACAATTCTTAATAGAATTACTTAACACATCAAATACTATATCTATTTGCTTTTTATCAATAATTAGAGGAGGTGATAGTGCAATAGTATTTCCAGTAAATCTAACCATTACACCATTATTAAAGCATTCTTCAAAAACGTCTCTTCCAAGTGTTTTATTTTTTTTCTCTCTAGCTTCTAACTCTATTCCTGCCACCAAACCAATATTTCTTATATCTTTGACCATATTTAACTTTGAGAGACTATGCGCTTTATCACCAAAATATTTTTCTAATTTCTTCGCTCTTTCAAATAACTTCTCCTCTTTATAAACTTCCAACGTTGCTAATCCAGCAGCACATGCTAAAGGATGTCCTGAGTAGGTATAACCATGAAAAAGTTCAATTTTCTCTTTTTTATTTTTTATCAACGTTTCATAAATTTTTGAGTTAACTCCTACTGCTCCCATTGGAACCGTCGCATTAGTTATTCCTTTAGCCATCGTGATTAAATCAGGAATTACTTTAAATCTCTCTGACGCAAAGCTATCTCCCAATCTACCAAATCCTGTTATTACTTCATCAAAAATTAGTAGTATATTATTGTCTGTACAAATTTCTCTTAACTTTTCTAAATACCCAACAGGAGGAACTAAAACTCCTGTAGATCCAGCAACAGGTTCAACTATTACTGCCGCTATATTTTCACTGCCATGAAAATTTATTATATCAATAAGTGAGTCAGCTTTTTCTTTTCCGTATTTAGGTTGTCCCCAAGAAAAAGAGTTTTTTTCAGGTATATGTGTATGAGGCAAATGAATTACACCATTTAGTAAATTACTAAACTGGTTTCTATTTGCAACTATCCCTCCTACAGAGGTTCCCCCAAAACCTGATCCATGATACCCCCTAGCTCTTCCTATTAATTTTTTTTTCTCACCTTTGCCTTGACTTTGAAAATATGCCAGAGCTATTTTTAAAGCAGTATCTACAGCCTCAGATCCAGAATTAGTAAAAAAAACACTCTCTATAGTTTTAGGCAATATTGCAGTTAGTTTTTCTGCAAATTCAAAAGACAGTTTATGCCCCATCTGAAAGGACAAACCATAATCCATTTTTTGTACTTGATCTTGAACAGCCTTAACTATTTTTTCTCTACAATGTCCTGCATTCACACACCATAAACCGGCAACTGCATCAAGAATTTTTTTTCCTGAATTAGTTTTATAATACATTCCATTTGCACTATCAAGTAGCCTAGGATTTTTTTTAAACCATTCATTATCTGTATATGGCATCCAATAGGAATTTTTTTCTTTTCTAGATAATNTCATAATGTATTATTTATAATAAAACTTATTTAANATGAATATAACAAAACTTATTCTTAAAAACAAAACTATACAGATTATTGCAGATGANAATNCAGNTGTAAACAATCAAACTTTGGAAGGCTTAGTAAAAAAAAATTTAAAAGTATTGGCACAAAATAATATCAAAAAAAATGACAATGTTGCAATCGTGCTAAATAATAGCATAGATTTTGTGATTAGTTTTTTTAGCATAGTAAATATAGGTGTTTCTGCTCCTTTAAACCCAAATTATACAGAGGCTGAGTTTTCTTTTTATTTTAAAGATCTTAAACCAAAAATTATAGTTTGTAACTTTGAAGATTCTCATCCTTCTATTAAATGTGCTAAAAAAAATAATATTAAAGTTATCAAAATAGAAAATTGTTGTTTTATAGATCCATTACAAAAAAAAAGAAAGTTATTAAAAAAAACTAAAACTAGTGATTCTAACGATATTGCTCTAATTCTGCATACCTCAGGGACTACTTCAAGGCCTAAAATGGTTCCTTTAACGCACAGAAACTTAATAAATAGTTCTCAAAATATAGGAAAAACATTAAAATTATCAAAAAAAGATAAAAATATTATACTAATGCCTTCTTTTCATATTCATGGAATTGTTGCATCTATTTTGGCACCTTTAGTCGCTGGAGGAAAAATTGTAATTTTACCAAAGTTTAATGCATTGAGTTTTTTTAAATCACTAGAAAAACATTCACCTACATGGTTTACAGGCGTACCCACAATGCTTCAAGCTATACTTGATAGGTCTTCAAGAAATTCCAAAATAATATCTGAAAGCTGTCTAAAATTTATAAGATCTTCCTCTGCATCTTTACCTACTTCAATATTAGTTAAAATTGAAAAAACTTTTAAAGTTCCAGTTATTGAAAGCTATGGAATGACAGAGGCATCTCACCAAATGACATCTAACCTTCTTCCCCCAAAAAAAAGAAAGCTTGGAAGTGTTGGCGTACCTGTAGGTATAAAAGTTAAAACAGTTAATGATAATTTCAAAAAATTAAACGCCAACGAAGTAGGAGAAATATTAATCAAAGGTAAAAGCATTTTAAAGGAATATATTGCTAGCAAAAAAATTAATAAAAGCTCTTTTATAAAAGGTTGGTTTCGTACAGGGGATTTGGGCTACTTTGATAAAGAAGGATATTTATACATTTCTGGAAGAATAAAAGAAATAATTAATAGAGGTGGAGAAAAAATCAGCCCAAAGGAAGTTGATGAAGTTTTTACTAGCCATAGAAAAGTAAATAAAGCTGTTTCATTTGCCGTGAAACACGAGAAGTTAGGAGAAGATATTGCAGTTGCAATAGTCTTAAATAATAATATCAAATGTACTTCTGATGAATTAAAAGAATATGCAAAAAATAAATTAGCAAATTTTAAAATACCCAAACAAATGTTTTTTTTGAAAGAAATCCCTCTTGGTGCCACTGGAAAAATTCAAAGAATAGGATTGGCAAAAAAATTGGGTATAGAAAAATGAGAGTTTGTATATTTGGCGCGGGTGCTATTGGAGGAATGTTAGGATTTCTTCTTAATAAACAGGGAATAGACGTTACACTAATTGCTAGAAGAGACCATTACAAAGCAATCAAAAAAAATGGTCTCACTTTTATAAGTAGTGAATTTAATATAGAAGAAACACAAAAATTTAAAATTTTTGATAGTTTAGAAACCTTGGGCAAGTTTGATTTGGTCATAAATGGTCTTAAAGCTCATTCTGCAAATCAAACTGCAGAATTAGTTTCTAATCTGATTCATGAAGAGACTATTATTCTGCCAACGCTAAACGGGGTGCCTTGGTGGTTTTTTTATAAGTTTCAAGGAACTCTTGCCAATTATCAACTTAACTCTGTCGATCCAGGGCAGAAACAATGGAAATACATAAAACCTCAAAAGGTCTTAGGCTGTGTGGTATATCCTGCAGCAACGATTACAAAGCCTGGTGTTATAAAGCATATAGAAGGAAAAAGATTTATATTAGGTGAGCCTGATGGAAGTAAATCAGAGAGAGCCAATATTATATCAAATTTACTTGTTAATTCAGGGCTAAAGGCTCCTGTAAGCAAAGATATTAGGAGTGATATATGGCTTAAGCTTATAGGTAATAGTTCATTTAATCCTTTATCCGTTATTACGCAAAATACATTAAAAGAAATGTGTGAAAATGAAGATATTAAAAATATAATAGAAGAAATGATGAGCGAAGTTATTTTTATAGGAGAGAAATTAAACATTAAAATAAGACTTACTGTTGAAAAAAGAATTGAAGGAGCAAAAAATGTAGGTGACCATAAGACATCAACGCTTCAAGACTATGAAAATAAAAAACCTCTTGAACTTAATGCATTAATAAATTCTTTAATAGAGTTAGGTAAATTGACAAATATACAAACACCTACACTAAATACTGTTTATAGGATTGCAAAGTTTTTCTCAGAGAGACAGGGTTGTTAAAAAAAATAATTAATACATTTTTTAATTTATTATATCAAATTAATTGGCTTTTGATAGATTTTTAAAAAATAAAAATTAGTTTTAACTATTAATCATAAAAATATTAAATGGAGAATTAAATATGACTGTTAGAGTTGAAAAAAAAGAAAACGTTTGGACAATTATACACTCTAGACCTGAAGCTAGAAATGCAATGGATCCTGCTAGTGCTGATGCTCTCTACGAAGCATTTATTGACTTTGAGAATAATAATGAAGCCTCAGTAGCTGTTTTTTGGGGAGAAGGAGGTGCATTTTGTGCAGGATGGGATTTAAAATATGCTTCTTCTTTAAAAGGAGTTAACCCTTTAAAGTCATTAAATATACCCGATAAAAGAAAAGCTAATCAAAATGGGAGTGACATACCTAGAGGGCCATTGGGGCCAACAAGGCTGGAATTAACTAAACCAGTAATAGGAGCAATTTCTGGCCCGGCAGTAGCAGGAGGTATGGAATTAGCATTATGGTGTGATTTTAGAATAATGGAAAAATCCTCCTACTTAGGTGTCTATTGCAGACGATGGGGGATCCCTCTAATTGATGGTGGAACAGTAAGACTTCCAAGGATTGTGGGACAAGGAAGAGCTCTTGAAATTACTTTAACTGGAAGAAAAGTTAAAGCTGATGAATGTTTAAATATAGGACTATGTGAGTATGTGGTTGAAGACGGAACTAGCAGAAAGAAGGCTGAAGAAATTGCAAAAACTATTGCTAAATTTCCTCAAGAATGTGTAAAAGCAGACAGAAAATCAATCCTTAATCAAAACAATTTAAGTCTAAAAGAAGGGCTTTTTTTTGAATGGAATAATAGTATGCAGAATGAAATTCTTTACAAAGAGGGAATAAAAGGAGCAGGAAGTTTTTCAAAGGGACAAGGAAGGCACGGAAGTTTTGAAGATTTGTAGATTTGAAATAAAGAAAAATTTGACGATTTATTGAATACAACTTGTATTTATATCTATAATTAATATCCTAAAGCTATTCCATCTTTTCTGGGATCTGAACCTCCAACCAAAACATTATTAGGCTTAATCATAATTGCTTGGCCTCCTCCATGTGGAATATCAATAAAGTCTATTTTATGACCTACCTGTTTTAACTTTTCTATGATATCTGTACTAAATGTTTTTTCTAAAGAAAGTACTCCATCATAAAAGAAACTTCTCTTATGATCTAAAGCTAATTGGACATCCATATTGTAATCTATTACATTTGTCAAAAAATGACTTTGCCCAACAGGCTGATAATGAGCTCCCATGACACCAAAGGGAATTATAGGGTTTTTAGATTTCAAAACCAATCCTGGAATAATAGTGTGCATAGGCCGTTTATTTGGTTCATAGAAATTAGGATGTTTTTTATCTAAATTAAAAGATGCACCTCTATTATGTAGTAATACTCCTGAACTAGGGCATACTATACCGCTTCCAAAAGGATGAAAAATTGAGTTGATAAAAGAAACACAATTTCTATCTTTATCTACCACACTTATATAAACAGTATCCTTGTGATTTTCTAAAGGTAGTATATCCAATTCTTTGATTGTTTTTTTATAACTAATCTTTTTACTAAGTTTTTTTGCATAATCTTTAGACAAAAGCTTTTCAACAGGAACATTAGAAAAACTAGGGTCTCCTAAATATTTATTTCTATGATAAAATGCTATTTTGGTAGCCTCTGCCTCTAAATGAACTCTTTCAAAGTCATCAGGATCAATAGAACTTAGATTAAACTCTTCTAAAATATTTAAAATCATTAAAGCTACAATACCTTGTCCATTAGGTGGACATTCATAAACATCATACCCTCTATAATTAGTAAATATTGGTTCCATATATTCAACAGTAAGGTTAGAAAAATCATTTAAAGTGTGTCTACCCTCTATAGATTTTAGTTTTTTCACAATATCATCTGCAACCCATCCATCATAAAATCCATCCTTTCCTGACACCGAAATCTCTCGTAAAGTTTTAGCTAGATTTTGTTGAAAATGAATATCTCCAGCTTTATAAGGTTCGTTTTGTTTTAAAAAAACCTCTTTACAATCTTTATCCTTAGTTAGCTTTTCCTTTTCTCTTTTCCACATATCAGCAATAACGTCAGCAACAACATAACCATTTTCAGCTAAATCAATTGCTGGAGTCAATATCTCCTTTAACGATAAACTACCATAATCTTGATTAATTTTAGTCCAAGCAGCTACTGCTCCAGGAATTGTAACTGCATCTGCACAATATGGGTCAATGGAATTATTTTCAGCTAGCCTTACTTTATTGTAATCTATGTTAGATAATGACCTCCCTGAACCATTTAATGCTCTTACTTTTTTATCTTTTTGACTATAAAAAATACAAAAGCAGTCTCCTCCAATACCTGTAGAGTGGGCCTCTACTACTCCTAGAATAGCAGCAGCACAAATTGCTGCATCAAAAGCATTCCCACCTTTTTCCATAATATTTAAAGCCATTTTTGAAGCATCAGGGTGAGAAGTCGCAACCATCGCATTCTTAGAATATGCTGGAGACCTGGAAGGAATGTGTAAATTTCTCATTACTATTGATAATAATAAAATAAAACTATAAATTCTATATTAATTATATAATTATCTTTTGTTGACACAAGAATAAACGAGTGTATATTCGAAATATTTAGTATTGGTGAAAAATGTTTGCAGTTATAAAATCTGGTGGAAAACAATATAAGGTTGCCTTAGGAACTATATTAAAGCTTGAAAAAGTTAACTTTGAAAAAAGTAGCAATATCATTTTCAAAGAAGTTCTAATGTTTAAAAATGATGCCTCTTATGAATTGGGGGCTCCTTTCTTAAAGAATGTAGAGGTTAAGGGAAAAGTTTTAGAAAATAAAAAAGATAAAAAAATAATTGTTTTCAAAAAAAGAAGAAGACATAACTCAAGAAGAAAAAATGGACATCGCCAAAGTTTATCAGTAATAAAGATTGAAGAAATTCTAGTTAATGGAAAATCTTTTAAAAATGAAACACCGAAAGAAAACTTAGCTACTAAAAAGAGTACAAATAAGGATAAAGTTGTACAAAAAGAAAAATCTAAATCTACTGTAAATAAAACTTCACAAGAAAAAGGTATAAAAAAGAAGGAGTAAAATATGGCAACCAAAAAAGCAGGTGGAAGTTCTAGAAATGGAAGAGACTCAGCAGGAAGAAGACTTGGCGTAAAAAAATATGGTGGAGAATTAGTACAACCTGGAAATATTTTAGTTAGACAAAGAGGTACTAAGTTTTATCCTGGAGAAAATGTAGGAATGGGAAAAGACCACACACTTTTTGCTTTGAAAGAGGGTAAGGTTGTCTTTAGAAAAAAATCCTCAGGAAGAAAGTTTGTTATCGTAAACTCTTCATAAGCTTAATGAAATTCTTAGATGAAGCTAAAATTTTTCTACAATCAGGAAAAGGTGGTAATGGTTGTGTGAGTTTTAGAAGGGAAAAGTATGTGGAATTTGGAGGTCCTGATGGAGGAGACGGAGGAAACGGTGGAAATATTATTTTCAGGGGCGCAAAAAACAGAAACACCTTAATTGATTTCAGATTTCAACAACATTTTAAAGCTCAAAAAGGAAAAGATGGTGCTGGAAAAAAAAAGAAAGGTGCTAGCGGTAACCCTACTTATATTGAAGTTCCTATAGGTACTTCTATCTACAACGATGATTATTCTATAAAGTTAATAGAAGTTGAAGATGAAAACACAGAAATAATTTTTCTTAAGGGTGGAAAAGGAGGGTTTGGAAATCATAAGTTTAAATCTTCAAAAAATATAGCTCCTAAAAAAGCTAATACTGGCTATCCAGGTGAGGAAATGTGGGTTTGGCTAAGATTAAATTTGATAGCAGATATTGGGATAGTAGGATTACCTAATGTGGGAAAGTCAAGCTTCTTAAAATTTGTTACAAATGCTAATCCAAAAGTGGCAGATTATCCATTTACAACACTTTTTCCTAATTTAGGAGTTTTTCGTTATAAAGATTATCAAGATATTATAATTGCAGATATACCTGGAATT
This sequence comes from Candidatus Pelagibacterales bacterium, assembly GCA_002732015.1. Taxonomy (GTDB): domain Bacteria; phylum Pseudomonadota; class Alphaproteobacteria; order TMED109; family TMED109; genus JAYYAX01. The sequence goes on along the minus strand of PCCU01000012.1, from coordinate 611 downwards.
ATTAAAAATGCATTTAATGGATCTGGATTGGGATTAAAATTTTTAGGTCATATTGAAAAATGCACACATATCTTACACTTTGTAGACATAAGTAAAAAAGATATAATAAAAGACTATCAAACTATAAGAAATGAATTAAATAAATACGGAAGAGGATTAGAAAGAAAAAGTGAAATAATAGTGCTTACCAAGATAGATTTATTATCACAAAAAGATTGTATTGAAAAAATCAAATTATTAAAAAGTTATACTAGAAAAAAAATATATGCTATTTCTATAAAAGACAAAAAAAGTATTGATAAACTTTTAACTGATTTAATTAAAAAAAGAGTTAATAACATTAATATAAATGAAGAAAAATGGACGCCTTTAAAAAAAAATTAATTCTTAACTCTTCCAGAATAGTAATAAAAGTTGGATCATCTTTATTAGTTAATTCCAAAAATAACTTTATTAATAAAAAAGTAATTAATAATATTTGTAAAGATATTAATTTTTTAATAGGTCAAAATAAAGAAATACTTATTGTTTCGTCAGGGGCTCTAGCTTTAGGAAGAAAAGCTATTAGTATTAGTGACTTGAATTTAAAAATTACTGAAAAACAAGCAATC
>PCCU01000011.1 GCA_002732015.1 Candidatus Pelagibacterales bacterium | reverse complement strand
ATGGCTTTATATCTGTTTTAAATACTTTGCAAAGCCATACCTCTACAAATATCTTTGCTAGTGGAGATATTGCAGATATTGAAGACTATAAATTAGCTAAAGCAGGGGTATATGCAGTTAGACAGTCAAAAATACTTAAAAGAAATCTTGAAAGAATATATAAAAATAAAAATCTTTATAAATATAAACCACAAAAATCATATCTATCCATAATAGGAATTACAAATGGTAAGGCCCTAGCAAACAAATACTTTTTTGCCTTTAAGGGTAAGTTTTTTTGGAAATTAAAAAGGTATATTGATAAAAAGTTCATAGAAAAATATAAAGACTTTAAAAGTAATGAAAAAAACTTTGTTCCTAGTATAGATAGTATAGAACCAAGCGAATACGATATGCAATGTGCAGGTTGTGGCAGTAAAATACCTCAAACTGTTTTGGAGAAAGTATTTTCTCAAAACCTTCAAGAAGGATCGTTTGATGCAAATGATGTTAAAGGAGCAAACAGATTAGTTCATACTGTTGACACAATTACCTCAATAATTGATGACTTATATTTATTAGGAAAAATTGCAGCTAAACATTCTTTAAATGATTTAATTGCCTCTAATTCTGGTCTCTTATCAGTTCAAATGGTATTAGGTATACCTCAGGCTTTAAATAGAATACAAGAAAGAGATATATACCAAATTAAAGAAGGCGCTAATTCTATATTCAATGAATTCGGTGTAACTATATCAGGTGGACATAGTTACAGCATAGAAGAAGGAAAAAGCACTGTAGGTTTTTCACTAATAGGAAAAAAGAATACAATTAGTAAAAATAATCTAAAAAAAAATCAAAAACTTAAAATATTTATGACAGGAAGGCTTGGCACAGCATTGGTAATGGCTGCTTTAAAATATAAAATTATATCAGGAAAATACTATAATGAGGTAATTACAGAAATGACCAATTCGAATTTTTTAATTTATACCCTGTTTAAAAAACATATGATAAACAACATTACAGATATTTCAGGGTTTGGTTTAGCTTTACATCTTCAAAATTTGTTACTTAGAAATAAAATGTTTAAAGGAGCTAATATATACCTAAATAAAATACCTATGCTAGAAGGCGCTAAAGAAGCAATTAAAAAAAATGTATCGTCTAGCCTGTCCTATTCTAATAAAAATATTATAAACAATGACTTGAAGGTATTAATTAAGGACAAAAAGTATCTTAATATATTATTTGATCCTCAAACCTCTGGAGGTTTTCTATTTATTATTAATAATAAAAATAAAATAATAAATGAGATGAAACGCAAAGGCATATTTTTTTCTGAAATAGGTGATGTCTCTTTTACTAATAACAAAATAAAAATATTATAATGCCAATAAGATATATAACCAGTTGGAATAATAAAGCCATAAATCAAATTATTGATGTAAGAAGTCCTAGTGAATTTCATGAAGATCATATACCAGGCTCTGCTAATTTACCCGTTTTAAACGATGAGGAAAGAAAATTAGTTGGTAGCATTTATAAAAATGATAGCCCATTCAAGGCAAAAAAATTGGGAGCATCTTTAATTTCAAAAAATATAGCTATGCATATAAAAAAAAAGTTTATTAATAATCCAGGTAGTTGGAAACCTTTAATTTATTGTTGGAGAGGAGGACAAAGATCAAATGCTATAGCTATTATTTTATCTGAAATTGGTTGGGAAGTCTTTCTATTAAAAGGTGGCTACAAAACTTACAGAAAAGAAATAAACAATTCTTTAAATAGTATTATCAATAACTATAAGTACATAGTACTTAGAGGAAAAACAGGAACTGCTAAAACTAAAATTTTAGAAATGATTATTAATAAAGGTGGCTATGCTTTGAATCTAGAAAATCTTGCGAAACATAAAGGATCATTACTAGGCAAACTACCTAAAAGCAGTCAACCTTCTCAAAAATATTTTGAAAGCTTAATATATTTTGAGTTAAAAAAATTAAGAAAAAATAAACCAGTTTTAGTAGAAAGTGAAAGCAGTAAAATAGGTAACTTATACCTGCCTTCAAATCTATTATATAAAATAGAAAACTCTCCATGCATAGATATTGAGTCAAATATTAACGCAAGAGCTTCATATTTAGTAAAAGATTATTCTAAATTTATTCTTAAAAAAAATAGCTTTAATGAATTATTTCTATATGCGAGTAGCAAACTAGGAAAAGAAGTTGTAAATAAATGGAAAAAAAATTATGAAAATAAAAACTGGAAAGAATTAGCATTGCAATTAATTGTAGAATATTATGATCCTTTATATTCTCATAAGAAAAATCAAAAGAAGAATTTAAGTATAGAAAGTCATAACTTTAAAACTTTAAATCATGCTTCTATTGAAAAATTTTGTTCATATTTAATAAAAAAGCTTTATTAATTAAATTTTACTTAAGTGTTAACTTTATCTATATTGTTTTTAATTATAAAAAAATATTAAGAGGTAATATGTTTTTAAAAAAATACTTAAAATGGATTAGTACTTTTCTTGTATTGAATGGAATACTTTTAACCAACCTAAATTTTTACCCAATAAATCTATTTTTTCATGGATTAGGTGTTATTGGATGGACAATTGCAGGATTTATATTAAAAGACAAAGCTATATTAACTAACTTTGGGTTGCAAATCCCACTTTTTATTATAGGTTTTACTAATTTAATACTAGCTAGCTAATAATAAATTTTATTGTTTGTATTAAATAATGTATAATCTAAATGTAAATTTTAACGTATTAATATTATGGATAAAATTCATCATATAGCAATTGAAGTAAAAAATATACAGGATAGCATTGATTGGTATACCAGTAATACTAAATGTCAAATTTCGTATCAAGATGATACCTGGGCTTTATTGAATTACGATAATATTAGTTTAGCCTTAGTGTTACCTAATATGCACCCTCCTCACATAGCTTTTGAAAAAACTAATGCTGAAGATTATGGAAAATTAAAAAAACATAGGGATGGAACATCTTCAGTTTACATAAATGATCCTTCAAATAATTCTGTAGAAATTTTAAAGAAATAAATTGCCAAAGAATTATTTTAGAAAAGATGAATTAATAGAAAAAGCTTGGTGTGACAAAACGGATTTTAACTCAATTAAAGAGACTGATAATTTGAATGAAAATGAGGTAAAAAAGATATTAAGAAAAACCCTTAAAAAAAAAAGCTATGTTATTTGGCGAAAAAGAGTTGCAAAAATTAAGTCTAATCGGAAGTTTAACAAATTATTTTAGGTCTTTATAAAACTCTTTAAACTCCAACTCTGTTTGGAGACAACATGTAGTTAAGGAATACTTTTCCCTTATTTTACTGTCCAACCTTCTGTCTTTGCTAGATTGCTGTAAAAACATTACACATTCAACTGGAATCACTCTAAAATTTTCAGCTATAAAGGGCTCTCCTTGAATGACAATATCCTTAACAAATAAATCTCCAACTTCGTAAGTATAGTATATACTTCCATCTAAACTTAGAACCATGCCATTATTGTTTACATTATCTTTAGCTAAACTATCACCACTATAAATATGAGATAATATCAATTTAGTAGTTACTTTAGTATTGTTTTTCTTAATATCATTTTTAAAAATGTCTGGCATTTTTTTAAAAGCTTCATCAGTGGGTGCAAAAATAGTAGATTTGACGGTATTGTTTATTAAAGGCAGAAATAATGGGTTGCTTTCTAATATGCTTATAAATATACCATGTTTTCCAGTACTCTCTAACCCTTTAATAAGATTTTTAGCATACAGATTAGAAAAAAAAAGCAAAAAAACTAAAAAAATTGGAAAAAATTTATTCATTTAAATAACACTTTGAAGATAAATAAAAAAGACTTTTAAAAAATTAAATGACACAATTATATAATATACAAATAAAATTTAATATAAAGAATAAAAAAAACTGAAAGACTTAAATATGCTATAAACATACAAAATTTTGTATTTATTTAGTTTAAAATTAATAAAACTATAGTAAAATTTTAATATGCCTACTTTTGATATAGTTAATAAAGTTGATATTGAAGCATTTAAAAATGCTATTGATGCAGTTAACAGAGAAATTTTGAATAGATATGATTTTAAAGGAAGTATATCTAAGATACATTTAGAAGAGGACACGTATTATTTGCTAGCAGAATCTGATATGAAATTAAATCAGATAAAAGATTTACTTACTAAGAATTTAGTCAGAAAAAATGTGGATATAAAGTCTATTAGTTTTGAAAAAATAGAAAAAGCTTCTGGAGGAAATTTAAGACTTCCATTGATATTAAACCAAGGCATAAATAAAGAGAATGCACAAAAAATTATAAAATATTTGAAAGATCAAAAACTAAAAATTCAAACTTCTGTACAAGGTGAACAACTTAGAGTATCTGGAAAAAAAAGGGACGACTTACAGATTACAATATCAAAGTTAAAAGAGCTAGAAATCTCTATACCTTTGAACTTTATAAATTTCAGAGATTAAAGGTTAGTTTTATTTTTGTTGTAAATCAATTAGTAAATTTAACTTATCATTTAGCCCATCTAATTGCAGGCTAATAAAAATTAGTAAAATTATAACAATTACATAAAACTTTTTTTGAGTAAGGTTTGTATTTAAATTTTTTAATATATCCATAAACATTTATCTCATAAAAAAAAAAATTTTTAAATATTTTTTTACATATAAAAAATGGATTACTTAAAAAAACATAAAGAAAATTATACCTGATGAAGATAAACCTAAATTGATAACACTTAATTTAGTAGATAATATAAATCTTGCAAGTGATAAACTTGCAAGATTTTAATTGATTTAATTAAAATTATAAAATAATTTTAATAAATGAATATTGCAATAATAGGGTCTGGCCCATCAGCTTTCTATGCAGCTCAATCATTCTCTAATAATGAAAAACTAAAGGTAGATATAATAGAGAAGTTTTTTGCACCATACGGGTTAGTAAGATATGGAGTAGCTCCAGATCACCAAAAAACTAAAAATATTATAAAATTATTTAATAGAGTCCTAGAAAAAGATAATGTTAATTTTTTTGGCAATATAAATGTACCAAAAGATATTTCTTTAGATTTTTTATCAGAAAACTATGATGCTGTACTTATAGCAACCGGTGCTTCAGATGATAAATTACTTAATATTGAGGGAGAAAACATAGAGGGAGTATATGGATCTGCAGAATTTGTAGGTTGGTATAATGATAACCCTGAGTATTCTAACCTAGAACCAAACCTCAACTCTAAGAACGTTATAATCATAGGTAATGGTAATGTTGCACTAGACTGTGCAAGGATACTTGCAAAGACAAATGAAGAACTTTATGGAAGTGATATATCAAAAAAAAATTTAAAACTTTTGTCAAAAGCTAAAATTGACAATATTTATGTAATTGGCAGACGCGGACCTAAGGAAGCAAAATTTACAATTTCTGAACTAAGAGAATTTAAAGAAATAAATGATTTTTCTATAAAGTTAAAATACCCTAGAGAATTACTTAAAAAGTTTATAGATGATGAAACTATTGATACTAGAGTTAAAAAAAACTTAGAGGTTTTTGATGAATTTTATGATAATGAAAAAAAGAGCAAAGAAATAGTATTTGATTTTTTTAAATCGCCTATTGAAATAATTGGTAATCAAAAAGTTGAAGGAATAAAACTTAAAGACCAGAATGGTGATACTCATAACATTCAAACTAATTTAATTATTAAAGCTATAGGGTATAAGGCAACATCTATAGGTAATTTAAAAATGGATGAAACTAATAATTACCTTTTCAATATTGAAGGGCATATCAATAACAATATATTTACTACCGGATGGGCTTCAAGTCCTTCAGTTGGAGTTATCGGAACAAATAAAGGTCGTGCGTTAAACGCAGTTAATAAAATACTTTCATTAGTTAGTCATAGTAAAAAAAATTCTACAGAAAAACTAAAAGAAAAAATGAAAAATAATAAAATAGTTTTTATTACAAAGGATGATTGGAATACTCTTGATAAGTTAGAGGAAGATAACGCTATGAAACATTTTGTTAGAGAAAAGTTTAATGATATTAATATTGCTTTAGATGTATTAAAAAGAAACTAAAACTGTAGTTTTAATTTTTTAAATATTTTATTTTCTTTTAAAAAACCTGTTCTTAAGTCTATTTCAATTAATCTTTCTGATGTATTAATATTCATTAATCCAAAGTTATTTTCATTTACTATTTCACCTATAGAATATTTGTCTTCTTCTATAAAATTTAAAATTCTTTGATTAAAAGAACTCGAGGTAACTTCAAATAAGTTAGCATTATATTTATACATGCCCCCTATATGTCTATCTCCGGATAGTATTATAGTTAATTTTTTATTATCACTGATTAATTTTAATATTTTCTCTCTCTCATGTGGAAAGTTGTACCATTTTTCCCAACCATGATCTTTAGGAATTAATTGTATAGAGCTTAAAATTATTAATAAATCATAATTCTCTTTAATTTGTTTTTCAAACCAGTCCCATTGTTCTTTTCCTAAAATAGTCTTTTTCGTATTATAATCTGGAATATATTTTTTTTTAATGTTCTTGTTATAGTTTATTTTAAAATTATCTTTGAAATACCTTGTATCTAAGGCTATAACTTTAATATCTATATTATTTTTTATACTCCAGCTATTGTAAATACCCCCTCTTTTTCTTCTTACATCATTTTTATTTGCATTAAAAAAATCTAGAAATAATTTCTGTGATATATCTTTGAAAGGCCAATCTTTACCTCCGTCATTTACTCCATAGTCATGGTCATCCCAAATAGGAAAAATTATGCTATTTCTTTTAAGATTTAAAAAGTAATTATTTTTTTTTAATTTGGAGTATGCCAATTTCAAATTATTAGCTTTAAGATTATTAAAGTCTCCGTATACATTATCTCCAAGTAAAAATAAATATTCTGGTTTATATGAACTTATATGTTTCCAATGGGGCATAGAAATATTTTGATTAGAACAGGATCCAAATATTATTTTAATATTTTTAGAGTCTAGTGTTTCTTCTGAAAAAACTTCAAGCGAAATTAATATAAAAAATGTACCTAAAATAAAATTTAACATCGTACTATAAATATATTAAGAAACTAACATTATTATTTGTTTAAACAGATTTGTAAATTTTAATAAATTAATTCTTCCAGTATTTACATTTCTAGGACTAGGATGATAACAAGCAATTAGTTTTTTATTATCTGGAAGGTCTATTGTATGTCCATGAGAAAAATTTATCCCTTTAGCATCAAATATAAAATTTTTTTTGTAAAAAAAAAGTATACTATCAAAGGCTATTTTTCCTAAGGCAACTATTGCTTTTACATTTTGTAAGATTAAAAATTCTTCCTTTAAAAATTTTGAACAATTAAGTAATTCTTGTTTTGTAGGTTTGTCTCCTGGTGGCACACATTTTAATGATAGTGTTAGATAAGTGTTAAGTAATTTTAGTCCATCATTTTTATTTATGGAGTAATTTTGGTTTGCTAATCCTATATTTCCCAAACATTCAAATAGAAAATCAGATGACTTATCTCCTGTAAAAACTCTACCAGTTCTATTGCCTCCATGCGCTGCTGGAGCTAAGCCTATTATCATAATTTTAGCTTTAATGTCACCAAATCCAGTTATAGGTTTGCCCCAATAGTTTTCATTTCTATACATTTTTCTTTTTTCTTTAGCTATTTTATTTCTGAACTCTAATAGTCTTTCACATGAGTTACAATTTATAATCTTTTTATTTAAACCTAATAAACTTTTATTATTTAATTTTTGCATTAACATTAATAAATATTAATAATCACAGGAGGTCAATTATGAAATTCTTTGTAATAGGAAAAAGAAAAGAAAGTATTAAGCCTGAACAATTTGCAGAATACCTAGATCTTGAAGCGGAATTGGCAATTCAACTATTTAGAGAAGAGTTTATTAGGGAATTATATTCTATAAAAGGCGGAAAAGGAGCCTGTATGGTAATTGAGGCAAAGGATGAAAATGAAATAAAAGAAAAATTAAGCGTACTTCCTTTCGTGAAAAATAATTATTTAGATATAGAAATAATAGAAGTAAAGCCATATAGAGGTTTTATGTAATTTTTAACATGAGCTACAAAGAAAATAGTATATTAATCAATAAAAAGAAATTTAAGTGTGTAATTCAAGGAGAAGGACCACTAGTTTTATTAGTACATGGATGGCCAGAAACATGGGTATCATGGAAAAGACAAATAAGCTTAATATCAAAATTAGGATTTATGGTATGTGCCTTTAATACTAGAGGATATGGTGGTAGTTTATGTCCTAAAAATATTAGTGATTATTCGTTAAAATTTTTTATGGAAGATATATTAGATATTATTTCTTTTTTAAAAAAAGATAAAGCTATTCTTATTGGGCATGATTGGGGAGCTCCTATTTGTTGGACTACAGCAGCATATTATAAAAATAAAGTATCTGGTGTAATAGGATTAAGTGTTCCTTTTACAAGAAGAGGAAAAATTTCTAGTACAAAACTTTGGAAGAAATTATATAAAAATATATTCTTTTACCAAAACTACTTTCAGAAACTAGATATAGCAGAAAACGAACTTGAGAAAAATATTTCCATTTCATTACAAAAAATTTATTATTGGTGTTCAGCTGAAGGCTACAAAGACCAGATTAAGACTTCAAAAGATATAAATAGTGGCCTTCTAGATAAAATTCCCCTGCCGAATGGTAGACTTAAGTGGCTAAAAAATAACAATTTAAAGTCAATGGTATTAGACTTTCAAGAGTCTGGCTTTAAAGGACCTCTAAACAGATACCGAGCTCAAGATATTGATTGGCGAGAACTAACAGAACTAGAAAAACTATCAATTATTCCCCCTAGTCTTTTTATTGGAGGAGAATATGACCCTGTACGTAGATTTATTAAAGATTACGATGCATATAAAAATGCTGGGAAATATTGTAAAAACTTTAGAGGTTCTCACATAATTAATGATGCTGGTCACTGGGTACAACAAGAAAAACCTAATGAAGTTAATAAAATAATTAAAAATTTTTTAAAAAATCTAAAAAATTAATCAAGAAACCAATGCATTCTATCCTGCCCAAAGAATAGTTCGCCATCAATTATAAATGTAGGAACTCCAAATAAATTTAGTTCAATAGCTTTTGAAGTAACACCTTTAAGTTCGTCTTTTATATCTTGGTTTTCAGCAGCAGATAAAAATTCTTTACTGTCTAAACCACCCTCATTTAATGTATTAACAATATTACTTGGTTCAGCTAAATTTACATTAGACTCCCACATAGCTTTAAACATTATTTCATTATATTTTTCAATTAANTTTTTTTTCTTNGCGTAAATTGCTCCCCTCATNAAATATANTGTATTAACTGGAAAAGCATCATTTTGGTTTAATGCTACGTTATACTTGTTAGCATAAAGTTTTAAGTCNCCCCACATCCATCTAGCTTTTGCTTCAACATGAATTGGAGACCTATTATTTGTAGCAGCAAAAATACCTCCTAGAAGTACTGGNTTGTAGTTTATTTGAAATTTATTATTATCTGCCTTTGCTAATTGAGTCCATGCTAAATATGCAGTAGGACTTCCATAATCATAATAAAAATCTATTATTTTCATAATAAAACTATACTTTTTTTAATAAATATATATTTATATATCATTATGAAAAATAAATTGCAAATCCCTAGAGGCTATAAAGCATACAAAACTATTGAAGGAAAATTTGCGGCACATATTGGACCATATTTTTTAAAAAAAGCTTTTCCGGATACTGTTTTTGGAACTTACGTAGAAAACTATCAGTCAAATTTAAATGAAGTGGCTCATGGAGGATTTTTGATGGCTTATGCTGACTCAGTAGGTGGATTTTTTGCATATAATACAGTAAAAAAAGGAATAGTAACAATAAATTTAAATTCACAATTTATTAGACCTGTTCCTATTGGTTCTTGGTTAGAAGCTATAGGGAAAGTAAAAAAATACGGAAAAAGATTAGTTTTTGTAGATATAGAAATGTATATAAAAAAACAGTTAGTTTTTTCTTCTACTGGTACATGGCAAATAATAAATATTGATAAACATCAAATTTAATGTAAAAATGCGAAAAAAGGGAGATTCTGATGAAAAATTTAAAAATTTTTTTTATAACTATTTTTGGTTTAATTTTTTTAATTGCTTGTGAAAAAAAAGAAACAAGTGGTCCAATTAAAATAGCTGCAATTGAACCTTTGTCAGGTCCCTACGCTGCTGTAGGTAAAGATATTATTGACATTGTTACTTATTCAGCATCTGTAATAAATAAAAATGGTGGAATAAACGGTAGAATGATAGAAATTGTTCCCATGGACAACGCTATGAAGGCAGAAAAAACTACAGAATTATTGAGAAAAGCAATTGATGATGGAATTAGGTTTATTACACAAGGTGGAGGCTCAAGCCATGCTCTTAATATTATTAAACAGTTAGAAAAATATAATGCTAGAAACCCAGGAAAAGAAGTACTTTTTTTGAATCATTCTGCAGTAACTACTAGTTTTACAAATGAAAATTGTACATTTTTTCATTTTAGATTTGACTCAAATGTTGATATGAAAGTAGCAGGTCTCGTATCTCATATGTCTAAAGATAATTCTGTTAAAAAAGTTTATCTGTTTAATCAAAATTATGTTTATGGACAAACATTTAAAGAAGCAGCCACTAGAATGTTAAAGAAAAATGCTCCAAATATTGAAATTGTAGGAGATGAATTAATTCCACCTTTTGGAAAAGTTCAAGATTTTAATCCCTATGTTACAAAAATCAAATTAAGTGGAGCAGACACAGTATTAACAGGTAATTGGGGGCCTGATGCCTACAGATTTGTAAATACATTAAAGGATGCAGGTGTAAAAGTAAAGTTATTTGGAATTTATATTTCTCAACCAGCTGGAATGGCTGCAATGGAAAAAAATCTGCTTTTCAATGACGTAGTAGTAGTAAAAGAGTTTAATCCAACTAATTCTAATGCTCCATCATGGTACAAAGAATATGAAAAAGGTCACATTGAGTCAGCTGGCTTTACTCCAGATGCAGATAGGATACGTTTTATGTTTGAAATGTTAAAGTCTGCAATTGAAAAAACAAACTCTTATGAACCTAAGGATATTGCTTATACTTTAGAAGGAATGGAGGCAAAAAGTGTTGATGGAGGAAAAGCAGTTATGAGAAAAGACGACCATCAAATGCATTTTGATATGCAAGCACTATTAGTTTCACCTAAAGCTGAACAGTCGATAATGTATAGAGGTCAAGATTTTGATATGTCTTATGTAAATGTTGGAAATATACCTATGGAAGATATCACTCTTGATACTACTTGCAATATGAAAAGACCCTAATAGATAGGTTTTAAATGTCTATTGAAGTATTACTGTTTATTATTTTTAATGGGCTTTTGTATGGCATGTTCCTATTCATGCTTTCAAGCGGACTAACATTGATTTTTGGTATGATGGGAATTTTAAACTTTGCTCATGCCTCTTTTTTTATGATAGGAGCTTATCTAGGGTTTCAAATAAGCCTATATAGTAATTTTTGGATAGCTTTGCTTTTAGCACCAATAATTGTTGGGTTTATGGGATCTTTAGTAGAGAAATATGGGTTAAGAAATGTACACAAATATGGGCATATTGCAGAATTACTTTTTACTTTTGGATTATTTTATATCATTGAAGAAATAGTTCAAATGATTTGGGGAAAAACTCCTGTGGCTTATAGAGTACCAGAGCTATTAAATTTTCCTTTAATTGAGGTCAGTGGAATGGCTTATCCAGCGTACAGTATGTTTAGATTAGTTTTATCTGTTCTAATTTTTTTGGCCATATATAGAATTTTAGCAAAAACTAAAACTGGGTTAATTATAAAAGCATCATTGACTAATCCGGAAATGGTATCTGCACTTGGACATAACGTTCCTAGAGTATTTAGTAATGTTTTTGGATTTGGCTGTGGGCTTGCTGGATTAGCTGGAGTTATGGCAGGAAATGTTATTGGAACAGAGCCTTCTATGGCTCTTCTACTAGGACCAATAGTTTTTGTGGTAGTAGTTACCGGAGGGTTAGGTTCAATAAAAGGAGCTTTAGTTGCATCTATAATTATTGGATTAATGCAAACTGCAGCTGTTTCATTAGAGTTTAATTTAAATAATGCATTTGAATACTTAGGATATAATATTGATATTAATTCCACATTAAATCATTTTACTAGTATTACAATTTCTCAATTATCACCGATTGTACCTTATTTATTATTGATAATTATACTAATAGCTAGACCCAGAGGTTTGTTTGGAAAAAGAGATGTCTAATATATTTAAAAATTATAAATTAATTTTTTATTCTACTTTAATACTAATATTATTACTTTTACCAATTTTATTTTCTTCGGCCTTTATCTTAACATTATTTTGTAAAATGGGTGTTTTAATAATTTTTTCCGTAGCTTATAATATGTTATTAGGACAAACCGGACTATTATCATTTGGTCATGCTATTTATTTTGGACTTGCAGGATATGCATCTATTCACTTCTTAAGTGGTGTAAATAATAACTATCTTCCTAGTTTACCATTACCTTTATTGCCTTTTATAGGAGCCTTTATAGGCTTAATTTTAGGTATATCTATAGGTTATTTGTCAACAAAAAGGGTTGGAACTGCATTTGCTATGATTTCTCTAGGTTTTTGTGAATTGATTACAGCCTTAACCCTAATATTTGTAGTTTTTTTTAATGGAGAAGATGGAATACAAGCAGATAGAGTAATTGGAAATGAATTTTTAGGTTTTACTTATGGACCACAATATGAAGTTTATTATCTAATATTATTTTGGTGTATTTTTGCTGTTGGAATTATGTATTTTCTAACAAAAACTCCTTTTGGTAGAATGTGCAATGCAGTTAGAGATAATCAGCAAAGAGCCGAGTTTGTTGGATATGATGTAAGGAAAATCAGATGGATGGCTTTCTCATTATCAGCAATGTTCGCTGGTGCTGCAGGAAGTTTGCATGCCATTAATTACGAACATATAGGGTTTGAGTCAGTTAGTTTGGTGCAATCTGGAATGGTATTATTTATGGCTTATATTGGAGGCATAGGAAGCTTTCTGGGACCTATAATAGGGGCTGTATCCTTAACTTATTTAGATACTATGCTTTCAGATATTACAGAGGCATGGGTGTTATATTATGGAATAATTTTTGTATTAGTAATAGCCTTTGCCCCGCAAGGTATAGCAGGATTAATATTAATGCATGAACCAGTAGTTAGAAACAAACCATCTTTATTAAAAAAACTAATTTTTCCTTATCTTGTTTTTGGCTTAAGTATTTTAATTTTATTAATTGGATTTACCACTTTAATTGAGTTAATACACTCACTCAAGTCAAATCATAGTCATTTAACTGTTTACTGGATTAAAATATCTAATTCAAGTTTTTTAGTTTGGTTAGTTTCCTTTATATTAGCAATTCTAGGATTGTTTTTATCCAGAAAAAGTTACTTTAGAACAAAAGAAGTATGGAATGATATAATAGAAAATATAAAAATGAGCTTTGTTAAATGAGTTATCACTTAGAACTTAAAAATGTAAAAAAAGATTTTGGTTCAACTAATATAATTAGAGGTGTAAATTTAAAAGTTAAAAAAGGAGAAATACACTCACTTATTGGGCCTAATGGAGCAGGCAAATCTACCCTATATAATCTTATATCTGGTGTTTATAATGTTACATCAGGAAGTATAATATTTAATAATCAAAATATAGAGAATCTTCCTTCACATGAAATTTATAGACTAGGGTTGTCTAGAAGTTTTCAAATTACAAATATTTTTCCTAAACTATCTGTTTTTGAAAATATTAGGTGCGGATTGCTTTGGAATTTAAACTACAGGTATTCTGTAACAAGAATGTTAGACAATGATAGCCATATTAATAATAAAACTAATGAAATCTTGCATAAAATTTCACTAATTGATTTTTCAAAAGAGTCTGCTGGGTTGTTAAGTTATGCAGACCAAAGAGCATTAGAAATAGGAATAACTTTAGCAGGAGGTGCAGAAACAATACTATTAGATGAGCCTACAGCAGGTATGTCTAAAAGTGAAACTGAAAGAGCAACTAGCTTAATTCGTAATATTTCTAAAGATAGGACGATTTTAATAGTTGAACATGATATGGGCGTAGTATTTGATTTATCAGATACAATATCTGTATTAGTTTATGGAGAAGTTATTTGTTCAGATAAACCAATCAATGTAAGAAATAATGAAAAAGTTAAGGAAGCATACCTTGGAACATTTGGAAATTAAATATGTTAAAAGTTAAAAACCTTCATTCCTATTATGGTAAATCTCATATACTTCAAGGTATTAATTTATCTATAGAAGAAGGAGAAATAGTTTCTCTTCTTGGAAGGAATGGTGTCGGAAGAAGTACTTTTATTAAAACTATCATGGGAATGGTGCAATCAGAAGGTTCTATATTATTTAACAATAAAGAGATTCTTGGAAGACCTATTCATGAGATAGCAAACCTAGGAATAGGTTATGTATCTGAAAATAGGGATATTTTTCCAGATTTAACTGTGCAAGAAAATTTAGAGTTAGGAAAAAAAGAAAATAAATATGGCATAAAGTGGAGTTTAGAAGAATTATTTGATTTATTTCCCAATTTAAAAAATAGAATTAAAGTTCCTGGAGGAGTCTTATCAGGTGGAGAGCAACAAATGCTAACTATTTGTAGAAGTCTAATGGGTTGTCCAAAATTAATAATGATAGATGAGCCAACAGAAGGTCTATCCCCTCAAATGGTTAATAATGTTGAAATGCTATTAAAAAAAATTTCAAGTAAAGGTGTATCTATACTACTTGTAGAACAAAAACTTACAATAGCTTTTAATTTATCAAATAGACTTTATGTTATGGGTCACGGAAAAGTAGTATATGAAGGACTTCCAAAGGAAGTTAAAGAAAATAAAGAAATAATAAAAGAGTGGTTAGAGGTATCCTAATTGGCATTACTTAAAAATATTAAGGTAATAGATCTTACAAGGTTTGTAGCAGGCCCTCATTGTACGCTTGTTTTATCTGACCTTGGAGCTGAAGTTATAAAAATTGAAAAACCTGGAAAAGGAGATGACCTAAGAATAATCGGTCCTAAATTATTGGAAACTTCATTATGGGCTGCTGTTTTAAACAGAGGTAAGAAATCTGTTTCATTAAACTTAAAAACTAAAATAGGAAAAGAAATACTTTTAAAATTAATTCAAGAAGCTGATGTTCTTGTTGAAAATTTTAGGCCAGGAGTTATGGAAAAGTTAAAACTAGGATGGAAGACTATAAAAAAAGTAAATAATAAACTAGTAATGGCTAGAATATCAGGTTATGGACAAAATAACTCCACAATTGCTAGACAAGCTTTTGATGCAACAATTCAGGCAGAGACTGGCTTTATGCAAATTAGTGGAGAAGAGAAAAAGCCTACAATGATTGGAACAGTTTTATTAGATTATACAACTGGATTAAATACAGCAATTGGAATATTAGCTGCTTTAAATAAAAGAAATGTTACTGGAAAAGGCGAATTAATAGAAACTTCACTAGTATCATCAGCTCTTTCTTTATCTATGGGGGCAGTTCCAGACTTTTTTTTAAATAAAAAAAACTTTGGTAAGCATGGTAACTCAGATAGATTTTCATCTCCATCAAATACGTATAAAACCAAAGATGGTTTTGTTCATATAATGGCAGGTAGTGATGATAGGTTTGCAAATTTAGCTATTGCAATGAAAAGAAAATCATTAATAAACAATGCTTTATATAAAACACCTCAGGCAAGATTAAAAAATCAAAGCAAAATAGATAAAATTGTAGAAACTTGGACAAAAAAAAATTCAATAAAATATTTAGGAAAAATATTATCTAATAATTCAGTTCCTTGGGGTGAAGTTAAAACATTTAGCCAGTTTCTTAAAACTACTACTGCAAAAAACTATTTGATAGATGCAAAAATTAAAAAAAGTAAAATTAAAGTTCCTGAATGTGCAATAAAAATATCTACTAAAAAAAATGTGGTAAAAAAAGATATTCCATTAATAGGTCAAAACAACAATGAAGTTTTTAAAAAACTAGGTTATTCCTTTTCAGAATTAAAATCATATAAAAAGAAAAATATTGTTTAATAACTTAACCTATAGCCTTCAGTCTACTCTTAGCTTGGTTATATTCATCTGTTAGTTTATCAACTAATTGACTACAAGAAAGCACTTCTTTAACAGAACCTATCCCTTGTCCACAGCCCCAAATATCCTTCCAAGCCTTCTTTTTTTCCATACCATCTTCAGAACTAAAATCCATTTTAGAAGGATCGCTTTTAGGAAGATTGTCTGGATCAAAACCAGCAGCAGCCAGTGATGGTTTTAAATAGTTACCTTTTACACCTGTTACTAAATCTGTATAAACAATATCATCAGAGTTATATTTAGTTATTGCTTCTTTATAATTAATTGATGCGTTAGCCTCTTTTGTGGCTATAAAAGCAGAACCAATATATCCAAAATCTGCACCACTAGCTAAGGCTGAAAGTATGCCATGACCTGTTGATATTGAACCAGATAATGCAATAGGCCCGTCATACCACTCTCTTATTTCTTGTATTAAAGCAAAAGGAGATATTGTACCAGCATGTCCTCCAGCACCTGCAGCTACTGCTATTAATCCATCTGCACCTTTTTCAATTGCTTTTCTGGCAAAAAAGTTATTTATAATATCATGAAATACTATACCGCCATAACTATGAACAGCATCATAAACTTCTTTACGAGCACCCAAAGAAGTAATAACTACGGGAACTTTATGCTTTACAGTTAATTCCATATCATGCTCTACTCTATCATTAGTTTTATGAACTATCTGATTAATTGCATATGGTGCAGCTTTTACTGAAGAAGTTTTATTAAAATTATTGATTTTTTCATTTATTTCATACAACCAATCATCTAATTGTTCTTTAGGTCTTGCATTTAATGCAGGAAAAGAACCGACAACTCCTGCTTTACACTGTTCTACTACTAAATCTGGATTAGATATAATAAAAAGTGGAGCTCCTATGACAGGTAATTTTAAACTTTTCTTTAAAAATGAAATTTCCATGATTATAATATTAATATATATATATATTTATATACTAGTTAGTTTTTTTTTAAAATAATTTTTTAAAGGATTTAAATGAATAGTGATTTAATTATAAATAATAATGAAGGTATTTTGGAAATAACATTTAATAGACCTGAAAGAAAGAATGCTATTTCCAGAGCAATGTTTGAAAAAATATTAGAGACTTTAAAACTAAATATTCATAACAAAAATCTTAGAGCCATATTTATATCTGGAAGCGGCGATGCTTTTTCTGCAGGAGGAGATGTTAAAGATATGGCTCAAAAAAAACTGATACAAGAAAAGAAAGTCTACAAAACACTGAATTTAGATTCCCGTTTTTTAAAAAACTCCAGTGAAAATAAAAAAAATTATGACTATTTAAATTTAGAACAAAAATTTGCAGTAGATACAATCAATGATTCAATTATTAATACAAAATCAGATTGTTTCTTGCTTGATGGGGTCCCAGGTTCTGGTAAAACTGAAACTTACTTCGAAACAGTTAGGACATGTTTAGATCAAGGTAAGCAAGCATTAATTTTGCTACCAGAAATAGTTTTGACGCCGGATTGGGAAAAAAGATTTTTGAAAAAATTTTCTTTTGCTCCATTAGTTTGGAATTCCGAAATAACAAAGAAAAAAA